>JAEZXF010000205.1 GCA_023419995.1 Pseudomonadota bacterium
CGACCGCACCTTCCACGACTGGGGCCTGTGGACCGGCACGGTGTGGAGCGAGGAAAGCGAGGGCACCAACGGCATCGGCACCTGCCTGGTCGAGGGCCGGGCGCTGACCATCCACCGCGACCAGCATTTCTTCTCGCGCAACACGGCGCTGTCCTGCACCACGGCGCCGATCTACGACCACGAGGGCAACCTCGCCGCCGCGCTCGACGTGTCCTCGTGCCGGGCCGATCTGACCGAGGGCTTCGTGCACCTGATCTCCGTGGCGGTGGGCGACGCAGTGCGCCGCATCGAGGCGGAGAACTTCCGCCTCGCCTTCCCGAGGGCGCGGGTGGTGCTGGCGCCGACGGCGGACAACTCGCCGGCCGCGCTGCTCGCCGTCGACGGCGACGACCTCGTCATCGGCGCGACGCGCTCGGCGCGGTTGGCGCTCGGCCTCACCGGCGAGAGCTTCGCCCGGCCGCTGCCGGCGGCCGACCTCCTCGGTGGAGCGCGGGGCGAGGGCTTCGACGGCGCGGAGCGCGCGGTGCTGCAGCGGGCACTGGCCCGCGTGCAGGGCAACGTCTCGGCCGCCGCGCAGGACCTCGGCATCTCGCGCGCCACGCTTCACCGCAAGCTCGCCCGCTTCGGCATCCGCCGCACGCACTGAGCCGGCGCCGACTGTCTCATTCCTGCGACAGATGGCGCCGCCTTCGTGCGGCCATGCCATGACGGCGCCGGAGAGTTGCGCAAGACTTCCTCCATTCCGCGCTGCCTTCGCGCAGTCCGCGGCCGGGGTGCGATTCCGGACTATGGAGGCCGGCTTGCCGGAGGAACCGCGCCCCATCGAGCAAATCCGGAGGAAGTGGAGGAAATCATGAACAAGGTCGAATTCCATCGCAGCGCCAAGGTTCCGTTCGCCAAGCGCTACGACAATTTCATCGGCGGCCAGTGGGTCGCGCCCAAGGCCGGCAAGTATTTCGACAACATCTCGCCGGTGAACGGCCAGCCGATCGGCGAGGTCGCGCGTTCCGACGCGGCCGACATCGAGGCCGCGCTCGACGCCGCCCACAAGGCCAAGGACGCCTGGGGCAAGACCAGCGCGGCCGAGCGGGCGCTGATCCTCAACCGCATCGCCGACCGCATCGAGGAAAACCTCGGCCTGCTGGCGCTGGCCGAGACGTGGGACAACGGCAAGCCGATTCGCGAGACGACGGCCGCCGACCTGCCGCTCGCCGTCGACCATTTCCGCTATTTCGCCGGCGCGGTGCGCGCGCAGGAGGGCGGAATCTCGGAAGTCGACCACGACACCGTCGCCTATCATTTCCATGAGCCGCTCGGCGTCGTCGGCCAGATCATCCCGTGGAACTTCCCGCTGCTGATGGCGGTGTGGAAGCTGGCGCCGGCGCTCGCCGCCGGCAACTGCGTGGTGCTGAAGCCGGCCGAGCAGACGCCGGCCTCGATCATGCTGCTCGCCGACCTGATCGGCGACCTTTTGCCGGCGGGCGTGCTCAACATCGTCAACGGCTTCGGGCTGGAGGCCGGCAAGCCGCTCGCCTCGTCGAACCGCATCGCCAAGATCGCCTTCACCGGCGAGACGACGACCGGCCGCCTGATCATGCAGTATGCCAGCCAGAACCTGATCCCGGTGACGCTGGAGCTCGGCGGCAAGAGCCCCAACATCTTCTTCCAGGACGTGGCGGCCGAGGACGACGACTTCCTCGACAAGGCGATCGAGGGCTTCGTCATGTTCGCGCTGAACCAGGGCGAGGTGTGCACCTGCCCGAGCCGGGCGCTGATCCACGAGAAGATCTACGACCGGTTCATGGAGAAGGCGCTGAAGCGCGTCGGCGCCATCGTGCAGGGCGACCCGCTCGACCCGGCGACGATGATCGGCGCGCAGGCGTCGTCGGAGCAGCTCGAGAAGATCCTGTCCTATCTCGACATCGGCAGGCAGGAAGGCGCCGAGGTGCTGACCGGCGGCGAGCGCAACATGCTGCCGGGCGACCTGGCCGGCGGCTACTACGTCAAGCCGACGGTGTTCAAGGGCACCAACAAGATGCGCATCTTCCAGGAGGAGATCTTCGGCCCGGTGGTGTCGGTGACGACGTTCAAGACCGACGAGGAGGCGCTGTCGATCGCCAACGACACGCTCTACGGGCTGGGCGCCGGCGTGTGGACGCGCGACGGCAACCGCGCCTACCGCTTCGGCCGCGCCATCCAGGCCGGCCGCGTGTGGACCAACTGCTACCACGCCTATCCGGCCCACGCGGCCTTCGGCGGCTACAAGCAGTCGGGCATCGGCCGCGAGAACCACAAGATGATGCTCGACCACTACCAGCAGACCAAGAACATGCTGGTCAGCTACAGCCCGAAGAAGCTCGGCTTCTTCTGAGCGCCACGTCTCCTTCTCCCCGTGAACGGGGAGAGAGAAGCCTGCCGCACCCGAGGAGCATCCCCATGGCCGAAGAAAAAATCTCAATGGGCAAGGTCTCGGCGACGCCCGAGGCGGTGCGACTGCTCGACGAGATCATCGCCGACCACGGCCCGGTGCTGATCCACCAGTCGGGCGGCTGCTGCGACGGCTCCTGGCCGATGTGCTATCCGCGCGGCGACTTCATCGTCGGCGACCGCGACGTGCTGCTCGGCACCATCGGCGACACGCCGGTCTATATCGGCGCCGACCAGTTCGAGGCGTGGAAGCACACGGATCTGACCATCGACGTGGTGCCGGGCCGCGGCGGCATGTTCTCGCTCGACAA
>JAEZXF010000232.1 GCA_023419995.1 Pseudomonadota bacterium
GCCCGGGCGGGCCTGCGAACCCCATGGGTCCGAACCGGTTCGGCCTTGGCCAGCCTATCGGCCGGATATAACGGTGGCGCAACAAAAAAGCGGGCCGCAAGGCCCGCTTTTCCGGTGTCCGTCTTGCGCGAAAGATCAGCGCTTGGAGAACTGGAAGCTGCGGCGGGCTTTCGCCTTGCCGTACTTCTTTCGCTCGACCGTGCGGCTGTCGCGGGTCAGGAAGCCGCCCTTCTTGAGCACGCCGCGCAGCGCCGGCTCGTAGTAGGTCAGCGCCTTGGAGATGCCGTGGCGCACCGCGCCCGCCTGGCCGGACAGGCCGCCGCCGGTAACGGTGGCGACGATGTCGTACTGGCCGTTGCGGTTGGTGGCGACGATCGGCTGCTGCAGGATCATCTGCAGCACCGGGCGCGCGAAGTACTTGTCGTACTCCTTGTCGTTGACGACGATCTTGCCGGTGCCGGGCTTGACCCAGACGCGGGCGATGGCGTCCTTGCGCTTGCCGGTGGCGTAGGCGCGGCCGTGCTTGTCGAGCTTCTGCACGTGGACCGGCGCGGCCGGCTGCTCGGCCGGCGTGGCCTGCGCGAGCTCGGCGAGGGAGGAGAGATCAGCCATTATGCGGCCCTCTTGTTCTTGGCGTTGAGCGAGCCGACGTCGAGCGTCTCGGGCTGCTGGGCTTCATGCGGATGCTCGGACCCGGCATAGACGCGCAGGTTCTTCATCTGCCGGCGGCCGAGCGGGCCGCGCGGGATCATGCGCTCGATGGCCTTCTCGAGCACGCGCTCGGGGAACCGGCCCTCGAGCAGCTGGCGCGCGGTGCGCTCCTTGATGCCGCCGGGGTGGCCGGTGTGCCAGTAATACTTCTTGTCGGTGTACTTGCGGCCGGTGAAGACCACCTTGTCGGCGTTGATGATGATGACGTTGTCGCCATCGTCGACATGGGGCGTGAAGGTGGGCTTGTGCTTGCCGCGCAGACGGTTGGCGACGAGGGTGGCGAGACGGCCGACGACGAGACCCTCGGCGTCGATCAGCACCCACTTCTTCACCACATCCGCAGGCTTCTGCGAAAAGGTAGTCATGTTTTCAGCTTTCTTTCGGGACCTTGCCGTCTGGGGGCGGAAAAGGCGTTTCTTGTTGCTTGCGTTGCCCGGCGCGCCGGCCCGGCAACATGAAAACGGCGGCCGGAAAGGGCCGCTGCATCCAGCGCGGCTTATAGCGCGCGCGGTCGCCGGGCGTCAACACGGCAGAATCGGAATTCAATCGGAATAATTAAGCAATATCAATTAATTAGAAAAGAGGTATTAAAATACCTCATGGATTTCGCCGCGGCGGGATCGAATAGGTGCCCGTCGCGTGCGCCACGACGTGCTGGTCCTCGCCCGCCACCATGGTCACGTCGAACACCATCAGGTTCTTGCCCAGCTTCAGGATGCGGCAGTGGCCGTCGACCGGCCCGGCCTCGGCCTTGCGCATGAAGTTGATGTTGAGGTTGGTGGTCACCGACAGCGCGTCGGGCGTGCCGTGGCTGAGCACGCAGACATAGCCGCCGATGTCGGCGAGCGTGAACAGCGACGGCCCCGAGACGGTGTCGCCCGGCCGCAGGTGGCGCTCGCCGGCGTTGAGCCGCACCGTGCAGCCGCCGGGGAAGATCTCCGTCGCGAGGTAGTAGGAGAAATCCTCGTTGAGCTGCGGATAGACGGTGTTGAGCAGGTCGTTGACCTCGTCCACCGTCATCAGCGGCTGGAGTGCCTTTGCGTTCATTCCTGTCCTCCTCGGTTCGCCGGCTCGACGCGCCGGTACGCCGTTCATTTCGCCGCGTTGATCGGCCTGTTCTCGGTCCAGTCGAAGGTGCCGAGGTCGCGCTCGCGCACCGCCTGCTTCCACGACACTTCCTCGGCGCGCTTCTTGAAGTTGAGCCCCTCGGGCGAGTGGCGGGTGATGCCGTCGAAGAGGGTGGCGAACATCTGCGTCTGCTTCAGGCCCATGGCCTCGATCGCCTGGTTGATGACCAGCTTCTGCATCATCAGCTGGTTGACCGGCACGCTGGCCATCCGCTCGGCCAGCGCCTCGACCTCGGCGTCGAGCCGGTCGGCGGCGACGGCCTTGTGGACGAGGCCGATGCGCTCGGCCTCGCGCCCGTCGATGCGGTCGCCGGTGAACAGCATCCGCTTCGCCCGCTCGGGGCCGATGCGGTAGACCCACATCGCCGTCGTCGGGCAGCCCCAGACGCGGGCCGGCATGTAGCCGATCTCGGCGCTCTCCTCCATCATCACCATGTCGGCGCACAGCGCGATGTCGGAGCCGCCGGCGACGGCGAAGCCGTGCACCTTGGCGAGGACCGGGCGATGCGACCGCCACAGCGACATGAAGCGCTCGGTGTTGCGCATCATGAAGGCGTAGTCCTTGAGCGGGTCCCAGGGCATCTCCTGGGTCATGGCGTTGCCTGCGCCCTCGGTCTGCTGGGCGTAGTAGGCGAGGTCGTAGCCGGCGCAGAAGGCGCGCCCCGCGCCCGACAGCACGATGACGTGCACGCTCGCATCGCCGTTGGCGCGCTCGACCGCTTCCTCCAGCTCGCGCGGCATGTCGTCGTCGATGGCGTTGAGCACCGCCGGCCGGTTGAGCGTGACGCGCGCGATGCGCCCGTCCTTCTCGTACGCTACCTTCGCCACGAACCCCTCCCAGGCTTCCGTTTCCGTAAACGTCAAACCACTCTGGCCATTTCCGGGCTTCCCTTCAACCCGGCAAGTGCTAGTTTTCCGATGGTGCAGTCGGCTGGACTGCGCGGGAAGCAGACGGGTGGGCCGCCCCCGAGCGGCCGGTGCCCGAGGCGGCAAGGGAGGAGGGCATCATGGCCGAGGTTGTGGCGATGCGCGGCGAGCGCGAGAGCGACGCGCCGGTGACGGTCGACCGCGAGGGCGGTGTGCTGAGGCTCACCCTTGCCAACCCGCCGGCCAACGCGCTGTCGCTGGCGATGATTTCCGCCCTGCAGGAAGCCTTCGACGCCGCCGCGGCCGACAGCGCGGTGCGCGTGGTCGTGGTGGCCGCGTCCGGCAAGCTGTTCTCCGGCGGGCACGACCTCAAGGAGATGACGGCGCATCGCGGCGACGCCGATGGCGGCCGCGCCTTCTTCGAGCGCACCTTCTCGGAATGCTCGCGGATGATGCAGACGATCGTCGGCCTGCCGAAGCCGGTGATCGCGGCCGTCGACGGCATCGCCACCGCGGCCGGCTGCCAGCTCGTGGCGAGCTGCGACCTCGCGATCGCGACCGACCGCTCGCGCTTCGGCGTCAACGGCATCGACGTCGGGCTGTTCTGCTCCACGCCGGCGGTGGCGCTGTCGCGCAAGATCAAGCCGAAGCACGCGATGGAGATGCTGCTGACCGGCGAGATGATCGACGCGGCGACCGCCCGCGAGTTCGGGCTCGTCAACCGGGTGGTGCCGCCGGAATACCTGAATCAGATCGTGATGAAATACGCGCAAACCATTGCCGCCAAATCGCCGACGGCGCTGCGCCTCGGCAAGCAGGCCTTCTATGCCCAGGCGGAGATGGGGCTGGCCGACGCCTACGAGCACGCCTCGCGGGTGATCGTCGACAACATGCTCTCCGCCGACGCGAAGGAAGGCATCGACGCGTTCTTCGGCAAGCGCAAGCCGGAATGGACGGGCGAGTAGGCCGGATGGCGATGGAACCGCGCATCTCGATCGTCACGCTCGGCGTCGGCGATCTCGACCGCGCCGTCGCCTTCTACCGGGCGATGGGACTGGAGCGGCACGGCAGGTTCACCGAGGGCGTCGCCTTCTACCAGTTGGGCGGGCTGATCCTGGCGCTGTGGCCGCGCGAGGAGCTCGCCCGCGATGCGGGAGTGGCCGGCGGCGAGGATGAAGGACCGCGCTTCCCGGGCGTGGCGCTGGCCTACAACACCCGCTCGGAAGGCGAGGTCGCCGCGCTTCTCGACCGCGCCGCCCGAGCCGGCGGCCGCGTGCTCAAGCCGGCGACGCGCGCGGTCTGGGGCGGCATGCAGGGCTATTTCGAGGACACGGAAGGCAACCTGTGGGAGGTCGCCCACAACCCCGACTTTCCCATCGACGAGGAGGGGCGTATCTCGCTGCCCGCATGAACCACGATTCCTACGACGACGCCTATATCGCCGGCATCCTCGAGGAGGTGCGCACCGTCGCCATCGTCGGCGCGTCGGCGAACGACGTGCGGCCGTCCTCCTTCGTCACCAAGTACCTGATCGACAAGGGCTACAC
>JAEZXF010000216.1 GCA_023419995.1 Pseudomonadota bacterium
GATGAGGGGCGACGCCGAGGTCCGAGATTTCCCCTGCCCGGCCCTCTGCACGGTTAACCCTTCCTTGCCGTGCACGAGACAATTGCCGCTGCCGCGGCAATCGCCCGTTAGAACCTCTGTGCGAGACTTCGCGCTTCATCCGCAGGCATTGGGCAAGGGGGCGCCTCGATGATCCGCAGATTCCTGCGCGATACCGTCGGCAGCTATGCGATCGCCGTCGCCATCGGCCTCGTGCCGATCATGGGCGGGGTGGCGCTGGCCATCGACTACGGCGAACTCACCCGGCAGAAGCAGGCGACGGTGAACGCGCTCGACGCGGCCGGCATCGCCGCGGCCCGCCACATCGCCGCCGGCAAGACGCAGGACGAGGTCGTCCGCTACGCGGAGGATTTCTTCCACGTCAATCTCGGCCCGGTCGACCCGGCCCACACCACGCTCCACGTCACGCTGCCGACCAACGAGGCCGGCGGCGGCACGCTGCGGCTGACGGCCGAACTGATCTACCAGCCCTATTTCCTGCCCGCCTTCCGCTCGCTGATCCACCAGCCGGGCGGCGGCGACATCTCCTACAGCGCGGCGGCCGAGATCCGGCTCAAGAACACGCTCGAGGTGGTGCTGGTCCTCGATAATTCCGGGTCGATGGACTATCTCGGCTCGGGCTCGGGCCAGAAGCGGATGGCGCTGCTCAAGACCGCCGCCAAGCAGCTGGTCGAGACGCTGGCGCTGCAGGCCGAGCAGATGAAGCAGATCGAGAAGCCGGTGCAATTCGCGGTGGTGCCGTTCGCCGCATCGGTCAATGTCGGCCCCTACAACGACGCCGCCCCGTGGATGGACACGCTGGGCCTCTCGCCCGTCCATCACGAGAACTTCGACTGGTCGACGCTCACCGATCCGGCGCGGACGGCGCAGAAGATCGACGGCGTCTGGCGCAAGGTCGGCAGCGGCTGGGACGAGGCCGAGGGCGAGGCGCTGACGCGCTTCTCGCTCTACCGCGACATGACCAAGGTCGAGACCCGCGAATGGGTGGCGACCGGCACCGAATGGGTGTGCAAGAAATACAAGGGCGGCAAGTGCGACAAATGGGAGGAGCAGGAGACCGGCTATCACGTCGACACCGGCTGGGGGCCCTACGCCAGTTGGCAGGGCTGCGTCGAGGCGAGGCCCCACCCCTACAACGTCAACGACGCGACGCCGTCGGCGATCGACCCCGCGAGCCTGTTCGTGCCGATGTTCGCGCCGGACGAGCCCGGCGACAGCTGGGAGGTGGAGGGCGAGAAACTCGACGCCTACAGCGCCGCCAACAACTGGTGGAACGACGGCACCGAAAGCGCCGTCGGCCAGACGCGGCTGCGCAACACGGCCAAGTACTTCGACATACGCCCCTACGGCGCGACCTCGCCGCAGGGCGCGGGGCCGAACTATTCCTGCACGACGAAGCCGCTGACGCCGCTGACCGACGTCAGCACGGAGGAGGGGCTGGCCGCGATCGGCAGCGCCATCGACGCGATGCAGCCCAACGGCGCCACCAACGTGCCCGAGGGGCTGGCCTGGGGCTGGCGCCTGGTGTCGAGCGGCGAGCCGTTCACCGGCGGACGGCCGGAGACCGAGCGCGGCAACGACAAGGTGGTGATCGTGCTCACCGACGGCGAGAACACCTACTACACCCCCTCCTCGCTCGGCTTCTCCGACGCCGCCGGCACGAAATCGACCTATTCGGCCCACGGCTATCTCCAGCCGGGCTACAACGGCACCGGGGTCGGCCGCCTGTTCGGCGGCACCACGCTCAACGGCATCTACACCAACGCCAACTACACAAGCGCGATGAACAAGCACATGGCGACGCTGTGCGGCAACGCCAAGGATGCGGGCGTCATCATCATGGCCGTGGCGCTCGACCTCAACGCCGGCAACGCCGGCCAGGCGGCGACGATCGAGGCGATGCGCGACTGCGCCTCGGATTCGCGCTTCCGCAAGGACCCGTCCGACCTCTCGAAGCCGGCGCGGCTGTTCTGGAACGCCACCGGCGCGACGCTTTCCGACAACTTCAAGGAAATCGCCGACGAGCTGTCGAACCTGAGGATCGTCGGCTGAAGGCTAGGCCGGCCGCCGGAAGGAGGCGCGCGCCGCCTCCACCTCGGGCCGGCAGGCACAGCCCTCGACGTGGTCGTTGACCATGCCCATCGCCTGCATGAAGGCATAGACCGTGGTCGGCCCGACGAAGGACCAGCCGCGCTTCTTCAGTTCCTTCGAGATGCGGGTCGAGGTCGGTGTCTTGCCCAGCGCCGACAGGCTCGCCCAGTCGAGCGCCCGCGGCCGCTCGTCCTGTCCCGGCTCGAACGCCCAGAAGAAGCCAGCGAGCGAGCCGGCCTCCTCCGCCAGTTCCACCGCGCGGCGGGCATTGTTGTAGACCGAGGCGATCTTGCCGCGATGGCGCACGATGCCGGCATCGGCGAGATGGCGCGGGGTCGCAGCGGCCTCGTCCTCCCCGGCCAGCCGGCGGAAGTCGAAGCCGTGGAAGGCGGCGCGGAAATTGTCGCGCTTGCGCAGGATCGTCAGCCACGACAGGCCGGACTGGAACCCCTCGAGGCACAGCTTCTCGAACAGGCGGCGGTCGTCGGCGACCGGACGGCCCCATTCCTCATCGTGATAGCGGCGGTAATCGTCCAGGCCGCCATGCCACGCGCAGCGCGCCAGCCCGTCCTCGCCCGTTAACAGCCCGTTTCCCATGCCTTCAATCTTCCTTTACCACGCCGTTCAACCCGGCGGTAACCACACCGAAAGGTTTACGCGAAAGCGGGCTTTTTATGAAATCCGATTCACGAATTCCTTCGCCGCATCCCCCAAAATCGCCGGCACGGGACAGGCGGGCCGGATGCCGGCCGCCTCCTTCGTGGCGAATTGTAGCGAGTGCGTCCGATGAAACATTCCATGACCTTCCTGGGTCTTTCCCTTCTGGCAGTGGCGGTGGCGTCGCCGCATGCGGCGCTCGCGCAGGCACGCTACGGCGAGCGGCCGCCCGTCGTGGTCAGCCCCGACCTTTCCGCGCCGTGGGTGCTGCAGCTCCAGCGCGCCCCGGCCCAGCAGCAGCGGGCGCAACGCCAGCAGCCGCGCGGCGGGGTGCCGGCCGGCTACAGCG
>JAEZXF010000280.1 GCA_023419995.1 Pseudomonadota bacterium
CCTCTCGAAAATGTGGCGCCGCGCTTCATTCTCGATAGCACGATTGGCAGCGATAAGCCCCTCGACCGTCGAGTAGGCTTGCGCCGGCGGCTTCCACTCGGGATCGACTTTGCGAACATCGCGGATCGCCCTGCGCATGGCGCCGTATGATTGCGTCAGCAATATCTCCTGCGCCGGCGTGATCGGATGCCAGCGCCCGCCGATCCTGATCTGTCCGCCGCCGCCGCGACGCCGTGAGACTCGATGGACCTGCGCATAGCCGGGCGTCCGGGTCCATTGCCCGCCATCCGGATGGCCCCGCGGCACACGCGGCTGATCGGGGCGGAAACCGGCCTTGACGCCAAGCGAAAGCCGGAGCATCGCCGTCCGCACGCGCAGGCTCGCCAATTGCCATCTCAGCGGGGATTGCCGGGTTTCTTGCCGATCCACGCGCTTCCACCTCCTTTGCCCGTGACAGCGCGAGTGTGAGGCACTGCTGGAAGAGGTGGGCGAAGCGGCCGTTTCGTTTCATGCAAGCCCTTGGGTTCGTTGAGGATTTTTCCTGAAATGCCTTCGCTTCGTCCACACCCGGCGGAAGAGGCGACAGGTTTCCGAACCGCGCCGAACGGGTAAGATTTCCCCGAGCAGGATAGCGGCCGGCGATTCGTCTTCGGACGGGTGAACGTCGCGGCGTGCGCCGGAGGCAAAGGGAAACAGAATGCCGAGCCTGAAATATCACCTCGTCGCCTTCGTCCTGCGTCACACGCGCAAGAAGGCGTTCGCCAGCCCCGAGGGCCTCCATGCGCGCATCGCCAGGATGCGCCCGCAGGAGGACCACCGGCCACCCGCCGGGATCGCGCGGCGGCTCGACATCGCCGAGCGCATGGTGGCGGGCTGCCCGGTCTACGAGGCGCGGCCGAAGGGGACGGCGATCGCGCGGCGCATCCTCTACATCCACGGCGGCGCGTTCTGCTTCGAGATGACGCCGCACCACTGGAACCTGGTGGCGGAGCTGGCCGAGCGGCTTTCGGCGCACGTCACCGTGCCGATCTACCCGCTCGCGCCCGAAAACCGGCTGCCGAAGGTCGAGGCGATGATGACCGAGGTCTATCGCGAGGTGCTCGGCGAAGGCGGCGACGTGGCGATCGTCGGCGATTCCGCCGGCGGGACGATGGCGCTGGCGCTGACCATGACGGCCGCCCGCAACGGCTGGCCTCTCGCCTCGCGCCTCGTCCTCATCTCGCCCGGCATCGACATGACGCTGGCGAACCCGCAGGTGCGGCAATACGCGAAGCTCGACCCCTGGCTCGACATTCCGGGCGGCCAGGAGGCGATGCGGCTCTACGGCGGCGAGATCCCGCTCGACGACTGGCGCATCAGCCCGCTCTACGGCGACCTGTCGGTGCTGCCGCCGACGCTGGCGTTCTCGGGCACCCACGACATCCTCTATCCCGACACGGTGCTGTTCGCCGAGCGGGCCCGGGCGGCAGGCAGGCGCGTCGACCTCGTCACAGGCGAGCGCATGTTCCATGTCTGGCCGCTGATCGACATGCCGGAGGCAAGGCCGGCGCGCGACAGGATGGTCGCCTTCCTGTCGGCCTGAGGCGCGGCGGGGTCAGAACCCGCCGGTCTCGCGGAACGCGTCGAAGGTGGCGCGGATGTGCTCGGCCGCTGCCAGAACCGGCGCCGAAGCGTCGGGCGCCACGGTCATCGCCAGATTATAGTTGGACAGTGCCGGCAGCCCTTCCTGCGGCCCCAGCGCCACCACCTCCTCGCCGATGAACGACTTCGGCAGCGGCGCGATGGCGAGGTCGGCGAGGATCGCCGCGCGCTGCCCGGCCGTGTGGGCGCTCATGTAGGCGATGCGGTAGTCGCGGCCGCTGCGGCCCAGTGCCTCCAGCGCGTCGGCCCGCCAGGCGCAGCCCTCCTCCCAGATCGACAGCGGCAGCGGCTCGCGCAGGTGGGCGCTGCCGCCCTTGGCCCCGCCCCAGACGATCGGCTCGGTCAGCAGCACCTCGGAATCGGCGGGGATGCTGCGGCAGACGGTGAACAGGGTGATGTCGAGCTGGCGCTCGGCCATGCGCCGCCGCAGGTTGGCGCTCTGGTCGATGGTGACGTCGACGGCGATGGACGGGTGCGTGTGGGCAAACCGCTTGAGCACGTTGGGCAGCACGCGCTCGCCGTAGTCGTCGGGGGAGCCGAGCCGCACCACGCCGGCGATGTCCGGCACGATGAACTTCGACACCGCCTCGCGGTTGAGCGCCAGCATGCGCCGGGCATAGCCCATCAGCATCTCGCCGTCCTGGGTCAGCGTCACCGAGCGCGCGTCGCGCGAGAACACGGAGACGCCCAGCGTCTCCTCCAGCTTCTTGATCTGCATCGACACGGCCGAGGGCGTGCGGAACACCCCGCTCGCCGCGAGCGTGAAGCTGCCGGTCTCGGCGATGGCGACGAAGGTGCGCAGCACGTCGAGGTCGAGCACGGGCAGCGGGTGGTTCAGCGGAGCGTTCATCGGCTTTCCAATCAGATTTTCTGAATGAAACAATCATTCCATTTCGTTTGATTGAACACGAGACGATGGCATAGTCAAGTCAGAACAGGCAGTACCCCCGCTGCCTCCGCCAATGGAGATGACGATGTCCATCCTGAGCACCATCGCCCGCCTCGCCTCCGACTACCGCCTGCGCCGCCGCCGGTTCGCGACCTATATCGAGGTCTCCAAGCTGCCGCGGGAGATCCAGAAGGATATCGGCTGGCCCGATCCGGTCGAGGAGCGCCGCGAGCCGCTGCGTCACCGGCGCTGAGCGCGTGCCTGCCTGCGACACGTGTCAAAATCCTCCTCCCCATCCCGTTGACATCGAAGCGGTTTCCTGATGACGCTTTGCTGATCGCGACATGAGGATGTCAGCGGGCCGCTTCAGTCCGGGAGGAGGCGCAAGTGACCCAAGGCAATGCCGTCAAACGTTCGATCGTCTTTTTCCTGGTGCCCGATTTCACCATGATCGCCTTCGCGACGGCGCTCGAGCCGCTGCGCTCGGCGAACCGGATGCTGGGCTACGAAGGCTATCGCTGGCGGCTGGCGAGCATCGACGGCCGGCCGGTTCGCGCCTCGAACGGGGTCGAATGCGCCGTCGACACCTCGCTCGACGAGGAACGCAAGCGGATGGCCGGTGCGGAGCGGCCGTCGATGGTCATCGTCTGCTCCGGCCTCAACGTCGAGACCTACCGGGAGAAGTCGGTCTTCGCCTGGCTGCGCGAGGTGCACAATCGCGGCGGCGCCGTCGGCGGCCTGTGCACGGGCGCGCACGTGCTGGCACAGGCGGGGCTGCTCTCGGGCCGGCGCTGCGCCATCCACTGGGAGAACCTGCCGGGCTTCGCCGAGACCTTTCCGAAGGTCAACGTCTATGCCGACCTGTTCGAGGTCGACGCCAACATCTACACCTGCGCCGGCGGCACCGCCGCGCTCGACATGAGGCTGAAGCTGATCGGCGACGATTTCGGCGACGGCGTGGTCAACCGCGTCTGCGAGCAGGTGCTGACCGACCGCGTGCGCAGCCCGACGGACCGCCAGCGCCTGCCGCTGCGCGCGCGCCTCGGCGTGCAGAACTCGAAGGTGCTGACCATCATCGAGCTGATGGAGGCGAACCTCGCCGAGCCGCTGTCGCTGGTCGAGATCGCCGATCACGTCGGCCTGTCGCGCCGGCAGATCGAGCGGCTGTTCAGCCAGGAGATGGGCCGCTCCCCCGCGCGCTACTATCTCGAGATCAGGCTCGACCGGGCGCGCCATCTCCTCATCCAGTCGTCGATGCCGGTGGTGGAGGTGGCGGTCGCCTGCGGCTTCGTCTCCGCCTCGCACTTCTCCAAGTGCTATCGCGAGCTCTACGCCCGCTCGCCGCAGCAGGAGCGCGGCGAGCGCAAGCCGCTGATGGCGGCCTGACGGTCCGCCGTCACCGGTCGCCGTCCCACATCCACGACCGGTTCATCCACATCTTCTCGCCGACGAGGCAATCGGAGCCGCCCGCCTGCACGGAGGCGCGCATGACGGGAAGCCGGCCGGCCGGCGGGCCGTTGCCGGCAAGCTCCAGCACCAGCTTGCGGCGAACCGCCTCGGGAAACTGGCTCCAGTCGTTGACCGGGATCATGAAAGCTCCCGGCCCGCCGATCACGCAGTCGCGGTAGTAGGCGTCGAGATCGGTGATCTCGAACCGCCCGCCGAAGCCGCTCGTCGTCATCAGCGGCAGGCCGTTGACGGTGATGCCCTGCGCCACCAGCGCGTCGCGCGTCTCGGTCACGGGCGCGCCCTGGTTGTTCGGCCCGTCGCCGGAGACGTCGACCACCCGCCGCATGCCGCGGTGCGGGCTTTCGGCGAAGAGATCGGCGGCGAAGCTGAGCGCGCCCGAGATCGAGGTGCGCCTCGCGCTGTTGGACGGGGCAAGGGTCAGCTTCTCGGCCACCTGCCGCGCATCCTGCGCATTGGCGACCACCGTCCACGGCACGATCACGTGCTGGACGCTGTCTCCCGCCCATTCGACATAGGCGAGCGCGATCCTGCCGTGCATGCCGTCCTCGATGGCGCGGACGACGTCGTTGTGCGTGAGCGCGGCGGCATAGCCGTCGCGCTGGATGGCGAGCTCTTCCGGGGACATGGACAGCGAGACATCGACCGCCAGGATCAGTTCGACGTCGACCGGCTCGGCGAGCGCCGCCCCGGCGAAGGTGCTCGCCGTCAGGATCAGGCCTGCATGAAACGCAGGCCGAAAGCGCCGTGAGCGTGACATGCGGGCAGGATACGCGATCGGCGCCCGATGAAAAGAAGAAGGGCCGGCGTGACCGGCCCTCTCCCTTCACGTTTTTGCGACCGCCGCCGTCAGCTGCGCGGCTTCAGGTTCTCGGGATCGTAGAGCGCCCTGTAGCCGACCGCGGCGACCTCGGCCGAAAACACCTCCGAGAAATACTGGACCGCAAGCCTGCGCCCTTCCTGGCACCAGGCCCGGGGCAGATAGGCGAGTGCGATGTTCCTGCCCACGGTGGGGCCGTAGGCGACGGAGGTGGTGTAGGAGCGGCGGCCGAGTTCGTCGACCAGCGTCTCGCCGGTCGCGGGGTCGATGACCGCCATGGTGCCGACCGGATAGCGCACCACGCCGGCCGAGTCGGTCGTGTCGGTCAACACCAGCGTGCACAGCATCGCCGGCTGGTGCTCGCGGGCGCGGTACTCGAGATGCTTCGCCTTGCCGCGGAAGTCCGCCTCCTTGACCTTCGGCCGCGCCAGATCGGCCTCGAACAGGTTGTACTCGGTCGTCAGGTCGGCGTTCTGGAGCCTGAGGCTCTTCTCCATGCGCCGCGAGTTGGCATAGGTCTCGACGCCGAAGGCCATGACGCCGGTGGCGCGCAGGGCGTCCCACACGGCAAGCCCGTCCTCGTAGGTCATGTGCAGCTCGAAGCCCTGCTCACCGACATAGGAGATGCGGAAGGCGTCGACGGCCCTGCCGGCGATGCGGATCGGCCTGATCGTGGCGAAGGGGAAGCTTTCCGGCGAAAGCGCGCCGGGATCCTCCACCGCCTTCTGCAGGATGGCGCGCGCGTTCGGCCCCCAGATGCCGATGGTGACGAATTTCTCGGTGACGTCGGTGATGGTGACGTCGAAGCCCCTGTCCTCGGCCACCCGCCTCATATAGGCGAAATCGCGCGGGCCGGCGTCGGCCCCGTCGATGACGCGGCAGCGGTTGGCCGTGCGCATCACCGTCAGGTCGGCGCGCACCATGCCCTCGTCGTCGAGGAAATGGGTGTAGATGCCGCGGCCGACATTGGCCTCGCCGCCGATCTTCGCCGCGCACAGCCATTCCATCAGCGCGACATGGTCCGGCCCCTCGACGTCGTAGATTGCGAAATGCGACAGGTTGACGACGCCGCAATCCTCGCTCATCGCCAGATGCTCGGCATTGGACACGCGCCAGAAATGGCGGTTGTCCCACTCGTTCTCGCGCACCGGCACGCGCGCGCCGTACTTGTCGAGGAGATGCTCGTTGGCGGCGTAGCCGTGGGCGCGCTCCCAACCGCCGAGCTCCATGAAATGGCCGCCGAGCTCCCTCTCGCGCGCGTAGAACGGCGAGCGGCGGATGTTCCGGCCGGTGGCGTAGGGCTCGCGCGGGTGGACGGCCGGGTTGTAGACCTTGCAGGCCGCCTCGCCGCATCGCCCCTCGACGAAGGCCGCGTCGAGCTGATGGTCGTAGAAGCGCGAATAGTCGATGCGCGCGTGGTCGATCTCCGTGCGCCCGTCGGTCATCCAGTCGGCGACCAGCTTGGCCATGCCCGGCGCGTCCTTGACCCAGATGGCGACGGCGTACCACAGCCCCCTCGCCTTGCGGCTTTCGCCGATCGAGGGACCGCCGTCGGCCGTCACCTGCAGCAGGCCGTTGAACGAGCGGCGCTCGTCGTAGCCGAGCTCGCCCAGGATCGGCGTCAGCTCGATGGCGCGCTCCAGCGGCTCCAGGATCTGCTCCATGTCGAGGTCGCGCTGCGACGGCGACAGCCGCGCCTGCTCCTTCTCCAGGAGGTCGCGCGGATGGACGAGGCGCGGGTTCGTCTCCTCGTAGTAGCCCCATTCGATCATGCCGCCCTCGGAGGTGACCGGATCGCCGGTGTCGCGCATATAGGCCGAGTTGCCCTGGTCGCGCAGCAACGGAAAGCCGATCTCCTTGCCGGTGCCGGCAAACGCGTCATAAGGCCCGAAGAAGGTGAGCGGATGGTCGATCGGCATCACTGGCAGGTCCTCGCCCGCCATTTCGGCGATCAGCCGTCCCCACAGGCCGGTGCAGACCACGACATGGTCGGCGAGGATGGTGCCGCGCTCCGTCACCACGCCGCGGATGCGCCCCTCCTCGATGACCAGCGACGTCGCGGAGGTGTTGGCGAAGGCCCTGAGCTTGCCCGACGCCTCGGCCATGTCGACGAGCTTGCCCGCGACCGTCTGCGAGCGCGGGATGACGAGGCCGGCATCGGGGTCCCACAGCCCGCCCTGCACCACGCTCTCCTCGATCAGCGGGAATTTCGCCTTGATCTCGGCCGGCTCGATCAGCCGCGCGCGGGTGCCGAAGGCCCTGGCCGACGCCACCTTGCGCCGGATCTCGTCCATGCGCGCATCGTCGCCGACGCGCGCCACCTCGAGCCCGCCGACACGGTCGTAGTGGCCGAGCTTCTCGTAGAAATCGATGGAGTAGAGCGTCGTCCAGCAGGACAGGAAGTCGTGGCTGGTGGTGTAGCAG
>JAEZXF010000285.1 GCA_023419995.1 Pseudomonadota bacterium
GCGTGATCAAGCTCAAGCCCGGCGCGGGCGACCGCGCCACGGTCCTCGACATTGTCGAAAACCCGAAGAACGTCGAGTTCCACGAGCTCGACGCCTCGCAGCTCGGCCGCTCGCTGGCCGATCTCGACGCGGCGTTCGTCTCCAGCAACTACGCCTCGCTCGCGGGCCTGAAGCTAGCGGATGCGGTCTTCGTCGAGGGGCCGGAGAACCGCTGGCCGGTCATCATCTTCGCCGCCCGCGAGGACCGCAAGGAAGACCCCCGCATCCGGCAGTTCATCTCCATCTACCGGTCCGAGCCGGTGCGGCAGTTCATCAACGGCAAGTTCAACGGCACGATCCTGCCGGCGTTCTGAAGCCGCGCTCGGGCAACCCCGCGATCCGACGAGATGGCCGCATGCGTTGCGGCCATCTTGCATTGTGCGACTATCCACGGGCCCGCCGCCCGAGAAGGAACGAGACATGCAGGACTATCACGAGGCCGTCGCGGCCTTCAATCACGACGCCGTCGTGGCGGCCACGCTCCACGGAGACCTCGGCGCGCTGAACGCTTGCGTCGAATGCTGCGACCGCCATGCCATCCCCGGCCGCATCGCCCTGTTCTGGAAGGGGCAGGACGGGCGCCGGGAGGATTGGACCTATACCGATCTCGCCCGCCGCGCCGCGCAGTTCGCCGATTTCCTGATCGAGCAGGGCGTGGCGCCCGGCGACCGCGTCGCCGGTCTTCTGCCGCGGATCCCGGAGCTGGTCATCACCATCCTCGCCACCTGGCGCGTCGGCGCCGTCTACCAGCCGCTGTTCACCGCCTTCGGCCCCAAGGCGATCGAGCATCGTCTCAGGGCGGGGGACGCCCGCCTCGTCGTCACCGATCCGGCGAACCGCGGCAAGCTCGACGCCATCGAGGGATGCCCGCCGGTCGTCACCGTCGGCGGCAACCGGGGAACGGGGATCCGCCGGGGCGATTTCAGCTTCTGGGCCGAGGTCGAGCGGCAGAAGGGCACGGCAAGGCCGGTGATGCGGACCGGCGAGGACGCCTTCATGCTGATGTTCACCTCGGGCACCACCGGCTCGGCAAAGCCGGTGCCGGTGCCTCTCAAGGCGCTCGTCGGCATGATCGGCTACCTGCGCATCGGCGTCGACCTGCGGCCGGAGGATTCCTACTGGAACATCGCCGATCCCGGCTGGGCCTACGGCCTGTTCTACGCGGTGGCCGCGCCGCTCGCCATCGGCCATCCGACGCTCCTCTACGACGGCCCCTTCACCGCCGGGAGCGCCTGCCGCATCATCGCCGAGTACGAGATCTCGAACCTGTGCGGCGCGCCCACGGCCTACAGGCTGTTCCTCGCCGCAGGATCCGAGGCCGCCGGCCGCATCCGGGGCCGGCTGCGCGTCGTCAGCAGCGCCGGCGAGCCGCTGACGCCGGAGATCGCGCGCTGGTTCGCGGACCATCTCGACGCCGTCGTCCACGACCACTACGGCCAGACCGAGACCGGCATCGTGCTCGGCCGCTATCACGGCTTGCGCCACCGCGACGCGGCCGGTTCGGCCGGCTTTCCCATGCCGGGCTATCGCGTCGTCGTCGTCGACGCGCAGGGCAACGAGCTTCCCCCCGCGACGCAGGGCATCCTCGCCATCGACCGCGCGAGGTCGCCGCTCTTCTACTTCGGCGGCTATCCCGGCCAGGACGGGCAGCCCTTCGTCGGCGACTACTATCTCAGCGGCGACGTGGTCGATGGCAACGCCGACGGCAGCATCAGCTTCGTCGGCCGCGCCGACGACGTCATCACCTCGTCGGGCTATCGCATCGGGCCGTTCGACGTCGAGAGCACGCTGAACGAGCATCCCGCCGTGCTCGAGACCGCCGTCGTCGGCAAACCCGACCCGGAGCGCACGGAGATCGTCAAGGCCTTCGTCGTCCTGAAAGGCGGCGGGAAGCCCGGGCCGTCGCTCGCGGAAGCCCTGCAGAAGCACGTCCGCGCCCGCCTGTCGGCCCATGCCTATCCGCGCGAGATCGAGTTCGTGGACAGCCTGCCCAAGACGCCGAGCGGCAAGGTCCAGCGGTTCATCCTGCGCCAGCAGGCGAGGGCCGGAGCGGCCGGCTGAACAACCCGGCTGCCGCAAGGGGAGCGCGGGTGCAAGAAAGCCGGCGGTGCGAACCGCCGGCTTTCGTTTGCCCGGATGCGGGACCCTTACCAGGACGGGACGACGGCGCCCTTGAAGGTGTCGACCACGAACTGCCTGACCTCGTCGGTGTGGTAGGCGTCGACGAACTGCTTCACCCATGCCGCGTCCTTGTCGGCGATGCGCACCGCGATCAGGTTGATGTAGGGGGCCTTGGCTCCTTCGGCGAGGATCGGGTCGGTCGACGGGTTGAGGCCCGCCTCGAGCGCATAGTTCGAGTTGACGGCCGAGGCGGCGGTGTCGTCCAGCGAGCGCGGAAGCTGCGCGGCGTCGAGCTCGATGAAGTTGAGCTTCTTCGGATTCTCGGTGATGTCGGCCACGGTGACCCGCAGGCCCTTTTCCGCGTTCAGCTTGATGTAGCCGTGGTCGGCGATCACCAGCAGTGCCCGGCCGCCATTGGTCGGATCGTTGGGGATGCCGACGGTCGCGCCCTCGGGCAGCTCGTCGAAGCTCTTGAACTTCTTCGAATAGATGCCGAGCGGGAAGTTGACCGTGTAGGCGACGTCGGTGATGGCGAAGCCGCGATCGGCGACCTGGTTGTCGAGATAGGGCTTGTGCTGGAACGAGTTGGCGTTGAGCTCGCCGTCGTTCAGCGCCTGGTTGGGCACGACGTAGTCCGAGAATTCGAGGATCTCGATGTCGAACCCGTCCCTGGCCGCGATCTCCTTCACCTTCTCGAGGATCTGGGCATGCGGGCCGGGGGTGACGCCGACCTTGATGGCCTCGGCCGAGGCCGAACCGGCAAAGAGCGCGAAGGCGATGCCTGCCGCGAGGCTGAGTCTGGTGGTCATGTGCGGGGTGCTCCTGTTTTCTGCTTGGGAGAGGGAAGGGGATCAGCGCGAGCGGATGCGCTTGTCGAAATGCCGCGCCAGCCTGTCGCCGGCGGACTGGATCGCCTGGACGAGGACGATCAGCACGATCACCACCACGGCCATCACGTCGGGCATGAAGCGCTGGTAGCCGTAGCGGATGCCGAGGTCG
>JAEZXF010000309.1 GCA_023419995.1 Pseudomonadota bacterium
CGCCCCAGCCCTGCGTCCGGTCGATGCGGTCCGACAGCGTGTAGATCAGCGTGTCGATGTCGGGCGAGACGTGCAGGCCGTAGAAGCGCTCGTCGTCGCCGACATTGGCGATAACGGTCAGGGTTCCGGCCGGGAGCGCGCGCGCCAGCCCCTCGGCCATGCGCGCGCCGCCGACGCCGCCGGCCAGCAGCACCACCTTGCCGGGCGTCGTCGTGAGGGGCGCAGGCGTGAGGGGATCGGGCCTGCCCGTCTCGGGCCTGGCGGTCTCGGGCGCGGCCATCTAGCCGGCCATCCGCGTCGCCGCCGCCATCCGGTCGAGGAAGGCGACGGGGTCGATGCCGCAGGCGCGCTCCACCAGCGGCGCGATCTCCTTCGGGTCGTGGTCCTCGAAGCTCTCCACCACGCCATAGAGCGTGTTGCGCTGGACCGGCACCCGCCCGGCGGCGCGGATGATGCGCACCATCTCGGCCGGCGTGATCTCCTGCCCGTGCTTCGCCCCGGCCGCGCGCGAGATGCTCTCGTTCATCAGCGTGCCGCCGAGGTCGTTGGCGCCGCAGCCGAGCATGGTCTGCGCCATCTGCGGCCCGAGCTTCACCCACGACACCTGGATGTTGTCGATGTGGCCGGCAAGCATCAGCCGCGCCACCGCGTGCATCTTCAGGTTCTCGCCGTCGGTCGGGCCGGGCCGCGCCCCGGGATGGTCGCGATAGAGCCGCGTCTCGTCGTGGATGAAGCCCAGCGGCACGAACTCGGTGAAGCCGCCGGTGTCCTTCTGGATCGCGCGGATGCGGTCGACATGCGCCGCCCAGTGGCGCGGGCCGTCGATGTGGCCGTACATGATCGTCGCCGTGGTGCGCAGGCCGACGCCGTGCGCGGCGCGGATGATCTTCTCCCACTCGTCGGCCGACAGCTTGTTGCGCGTCAGCTGCAGGCGGATCTCGGTGTCGAGGATCTCCGCCGCCGTGCCCGGCATCGAGCCCAGCCCCGCCTCTTTCAACTCGCGCAGGAAGTCCTCCAGCGGCCGGCGGCTCTTCTTCACCCCGTACCAGACCTCGAACGGCGAGAAGGCGTGGATGTGCATGCCCGGAACCCTCGCCTTCACCGCCTCGACCAGCCGCAGGTAGTGGTCGCCGGGGATGTCGGGATGGAGCCCGCCCTGGATGCACACCTCGGTGCCGCCGCGGTTCCACGCCTCCTCGGCGCGCCGCGCCACCTCGTCGAGGCCGAGCAGCTCCGCGCCGGCCGCCTCCTTGCGCACGCCGAAGTTGCAGAACTGGCAGGCCATGTAGCAGACATTGGTGAAGTTGATGTTGCGCACCGTCACGAAGCTGACGCGCTCGCCGACCCGCGCCCGCCGCACCGCGTCGGCCGCGCGCAGCACCGCACGGAGGTCGGCGCCCTCCGTCCCGAACAGGACCTCGCCCGCCTCGCGGCCGACCTCGCGCCCGGCGAGCGCGCCGTCGAGGATGCGGCGCACCGCCGGCGAGGCGGCGGCAAGCGCGGCGTCGAGGGAGACGTCGAGGGAGGGGGTCTGGAAGGGAGCGTTCATGGCGGCCTCAGCTCACATATTGCTCGCGGGCCATGCCGTCGGCGCCGGCCAGCCGCGACAGCGACGCCTCGACCTGCCCCGCGGCCGTGCCAAGATGCGCCGGATAGACGGTCAGACGCTCGACCAGGCGGTGGCCCGCCGCCGCCGTGCGCCGCGACAGCTCGGCCAGCGCCGGCCAGGCCCGCTCGGGATTGATGTGGTCGGCCGTCAGCGGCGAGATGCCGCCCCAGTCGTTGATGCCGCTGCCGATATAGGCCTCGAACGCCTCCTCGAGGTTGGGCGGCGCCTGCAGGCTGATCGACGGGTCGAGGATCAGCCGCGCCGCGGCCAGCGTGCGCAGCATGTCGTCGCGCGACGGCTCCGCCCACGCCGCCATCGCCGTGCCCGGCTTGGCGCGGAAGTTCTGCACGATCACCTCCTGCACGTTGCCGTGGCGCCGGTGGAGGGCGTCGATCGCCATCAGGCTGTCGATGCGCTCCTCCCACGTCTCGCCGATGCCGATCAGGATGCCCGTGGTGAACGGGACGCCCAGCCGCCCGGCCGCCTCGATGGTGCGCAGCCGCAGCACCGGCGCCTTGTCCGGGCACGCATGGTGCGCCATGCCAGGCTTCATCAGCCGCTTCGACGCCGTCTCCAGCATCATCCCCATCGAGCCCGACACCTCCTTCAGACGCGCGACCTCCGCCTCCATCAGCGTGCCGGCATTGACGTGCGGCACGAGCGAGGTGCGGTCCAGCACCAGCCGGCACATCGCCTCCAGATAGTCGATCGTCGTCGCGTAGCCCAGCCGCGCCAGCGCCTCGCGCGCCTCCGGGTAGCGCCGCTCAGGGCGCTCGCCCAGCGAGAACAGCGCCTCCTTGCAGCCCAGCACCTCGCCCTTCCGCGCAACCGCCAGAACCTCCTCCGGCGTCATGAACCCCGCACCCGCCTCCCCGGGCTGCTTCACGAACGTGCAGTACCCGCAAACGTTGCGGCACATCGTCGTCAGCGGGATGAAAACCTTCCGCGAATAGCTGATCCCATCACCCCAATGCCCGTCGCGCACCGCGCACGCCGCAAGCCGGAGATCCTCGAGCGCCGCGCCGCCGGCGCTGCCGATCGCAAGACGACGATCCATCATGGTCAAAACCTCCTTCCGTCGATGCTACGCCTGAAGGTGTGGCCGGCATGCCTTGTCCGCGTATCCGTCCTGCGAGGCGGCGTCGATACGGGATCGCGCGACGCCATGCCCGTGCTCAGCCGGGAATGCCGGTGATGCGGATGCCGGCGCCCGGGACCTTCAGCCGGCGGTTGATGCCGATCAGCACCGAGGTCAGCGCCTCGGCGACGATGCTGTTGGCGAGCGGCCCGGCCTCGATGGCGCGGAGCCCCATCCCGCCGATCAGCGCCACCACGGCGGCGCGGGCCTCGGCGTCGTCGGACGTCACCAGTATGTCGCATTCGACCGGCTCGTCCGAGGACAGCTTGTCGGCGGCGACGTTCTGGAGCGCCGACACCACCTTGGCGCCCGCGCCCAGCATCTGCGCGGTGCGCGCGGCGGCCGAGCCGGTCTCCAGCACATGGGTGACGGAAACCTTGGGCGGAACGAGCGGCACGGTGGTGTCGACGACGATCTTGCCGTCGACCACGCCGGCGATCTCGCCGACCAGCGCGTCATGGGT
>JAEZXF010000312.1 GCA_023419995.1 Pseudomonadota bacterium
CTGTCGAACAGGCGCCGCCCACAATCCCCGCCCGCAAGCGGAGTTTCCTGATGGTACGCACCCTTTCCGGCAAAGCCGAGCGGTTTCCGCTCGCCGCCGCGTTCACCATCTCGCGCGGGTCGAAGACGGAGGCCGCGGTGCTGACCTGCACCATCACCGACGGTACGAACGCCGGCCGCGGCGAATGCGTTCCCTATGCCCGCTACGGAGAGACCATCGACAGCGTGCGCGACGAGATCGAGGCGGCGCGGGCCGCGGTCGAGCGGGGCATTTCGCGGCACGACCTGCTGACGGCGATGAAGCCCGGCGCCGCGCGCAACGCCGTCGACTGCGCCCTGTGGGACCTCGAGGCCAAGGCGGGCACGGTCTCGGCATCCGCCATGGCGGGCACGCCCGCGCCGAGACCGCTCGAGACGGCCTATACGATCACGCTCGGCGACGCGGACGCGATGGCCGCCCAGGCGCGCGCCAATGCCGGCCGCCCGCTGCTCAAGGTCAAGGTCGGCACCGCAGACGATGTCGGCCGGATCGAGGCCGTCGCGGCCGCCGCGCCGCAGAGCCGGCTCCTGCTCGACGCCAACGAGGGCTGGAGCCCGGACAATCTCGGCCGCCATCTCGAAGCGGCCGCGCGCTGCGGCGCGGTGCTGGTCGAGCAGCCCCTGCCCGCCGGGAAGGATGAGGCGCTGCGCACCATCGCCCGCACCGTTCCCGTCTGCGCCGACGAGAGCCTGCACACGGCCGGCGACCTCGAAAAGCTGGTCGGCCTCTACGACGCGATCAACATCAAGCTCGACAAGGCGGGCGGGCTGACCGCGGCGCTGGCGCTGCGGGATCGGGCGCGCGCGCTCGGCTTCGGCGTCATGGTGGGCTGCATGGTCGGCTCCTCGCTGGCGATGGCGCCCGCCGTGCTCCTGGCGCAGGACGCCGATTTCGTCGACCTCGACGGGCCGCTGCTTCTCGCCCGCGATCGCGCCACGCCGCTGCGCTACGAGGGGTCTCTCGTCCATCTGCCCGAGCCCGTGCTGTGGGGATGAGGCCGCCCGCGCCCGGTCGTGGCGGCGATGCCCGGATTAACGGCCGGTTTCCCCTGTTGGAATTTCGCGTTCCGGGAATCGGCAAACGGGGCTATTGAACCGAAGCGGTCCGATCCGCGCACCAACCCTGCACCGACAGAAGGGGAGATCGAGTTGAAGCTGGTTCGTTTCGGCGCGGCAGGCCAAGAGAAACCCGGAGCGATCGACGCGGGCGGCACCGTCCGCGACGTCTCGTCCGTCGTCCCGGACTTCACCCCGGAGACAATCTCGCCCGATCTGGCGAGGCTGCTCGGCGGGCTCGACCTCTCGGCGCTGCCGGCCGCGCCCCAAGGCGCGCGCCTCGGCGCGCCGCTGCGCAGGACCGGTCATTTCGTCGCGATCGGCCTGAACTATGCCGAGCATGCGGCGGAAACCGGCGCCAAGATCCCCGAGGAGCCGGTGGTCTTCTCCAAAGCGCCGAGCAGCCTGTGCGGCCCGGACGACGACATCCTGCTGCCGCGCGGCTCCACCAGGCTCGACTGGGAAGTCGAGCTCGCCGTCGTCATCGGCAAGCGGTGCGACTATGTCGAGGAGGCCGACGCGCTGGCGCATGTGTTCGGCTACACGCTGTGCACCGACGTCTCCGAGCGCGAGTACCAGAAGGAGCGCGGCGGCCAGTGGATCAAGGGCAAGAGCGCGCCGACCTTCGGTCCCCTCGGCCCGTTCATCGCCACGGCGGCCGACATTCCCGACCCGCAGGCGCTGCCTATGTTCCTCGACGTCAACGGCGAGCGCCGCCAGACAGGGAACACCGCGACGATGATCTTCTCCGTCGCCTACCTCGTTTCCTACCTGTCGCGCTTCATGGTGCTGGAGCCGGGCGACGTGATCGCGACCGGAACGCCGCCCGGCGTCGGCCTCGGCATGACGCCGCCGCAGTTCCTGCGCGCCGGCGACGAGATACGTCTCGGCATCGACGGGCTGGGCGAGCAGCGGCACAGGATCGCCGCGCGCTGAGCGCGGCTTTCCCGATCAAAACCCGGAGACTGGGGAGAAATACAACCTATTGTCGCAACGGATTGAAAATGCATCGGGATCCGCGGCGTGCACGGCATGCCTGACGATTGCGATTGCATTTGCCCGGTCGGGAAAGTACCTGCCCTGACCATGATCTCCAGATTGAATCGGATGGGATATCCCGGGATCAATCGCTATTTCACGGTGGCGATCTTCTCCCTGCCCACGATCGGCGGCTCGGCCGTCAGCTTTCTCTACAACGGCGGAGCCCTGTGGGCGCTGCTCGACGTCATGCGCGGGCGCACGCCTTTGTCGCGCGAGCCCCACATGCTCGCCACCGCGGCGGCGCTGTATCTCTACTGCCTGGCGATGGGCCTGTCGGCGCTGGTCAACGGCGACTTCGTCGCCAGCCTGCCCAAGCTCGCCGGCCTCGTCTCGCTGCTCCTGTTTCCCTTCGCCTATTCGAACTGGCGCCGGTCGGACAAGGAAGAGATCATGGGCGCCTGCCTCGCCGGCTGCGCGATCGCCAGCTATGGCGGGCTCGCCTTCGCGCTGGTGCAGGCCTACGCCTTCGCGATGCCGCGGCCGGAAGGCGCGGCGGGCAACCCCCTCGTCTTCGCCAACGTGATCGCGGTCGCCGGCGGCGTGGCGCTGAGCGGCGTGTTCCGCCGGCGGGGATGGCTGCGGCTGTTCTTTCTCGGCGCGTTCCTGGCGAGCGCGCTCGCGGTCTCCTATTCGGCGTCGCGCGGCCCGTTCCTTCTCGTCGTCGCCTTCGCCATCCTCGTCACCGCCACCCATGCCCGGGGCAACCGGCTTCAGGCGTCCGTCCTCGGCATCCTCGCCGCGCTCGCCATCCTCGGCCTGTTCGTGACCAGCGGCATCACCATCCTGGAAAGCAGGATGACAACGATGTTCCGGGAGTTGTCGATGCTGGTCGGGCAGGACAACTTCTCGACGTCGACCGGGCAGCGCGTGGCCCTGTGGCAGATCGGCACGGCGCTCTGGCTGGAGAAGCCGGTCTTCGGCCACGGCGCGGCGGAGCTGCCGCTGCTGATCAACCGGCACCTGCAGGACGAGTTCGGCATCACCCTGCACTTCACCCACTTCCACAACGTGTTCCTGACCACGCTGGTCGAGGGCGGCATGCTCGGCCTTGCCGCGTTGCTGGCGATGATCGCGATCCCCGTCGTCATCGCCCTACGCGTCCTCGCGCAGGCGACGCTGGAGGTGGAGCGCTTCGGCGCCACGCTGCTGCTGATCTTCTTCTCGATGTTCCTCACCAGCGGCATGGTCAACACGGTGCTGCGCCACGACATCATGGACGCGGTGTTCATGGCCTTCCTCGCGGTCGGGCTCTATCTCTCCGCCGGCACGAGCCTGCCGGAGAAGCCCGACGCGCCGCCCGCCGCCCACCCGTCGTAACGATCGCTCCCGGGGCGTCTTTCGGCCTCGTCTATTCCGCCCGCCGTGCTAGAAGGCATGGAGGGAACAACAGGAAGGGGGATCGACGATGAGCGCAGACGGCAGGACACAGGCGACCGCCGACCTCGACGAGAACGCGCTCTTCTACCATCGCTATCCCACGCCGGGTAAGCTGGAGATCAGGGCGACCAAGCCGCTCGGCAACCAGCGCGACCTGGCGCTCGCCTATTCGCCGGGCGTCGCCGCCCCCTGCCTCGCCATCCAGGACGACCCGACGACCGCCGCCCACTACACGGCGCGCGCCAACCTCGTCGGCGTGATCTCCAACGGCACCGCCGTGCTCGGCCTCGGCGACATCGGCGCCCTCGCCTCGAAACCGGTGATGGAAGGCAAGGCCGTCCTGTTCAAGAAGTTCGCCGGCATCGACGTCTTCGACATCGAGGTCGACGCCCACGACATCGACCTGATGGTCTCCACCGTCGCGGCGCTGGAGCCGACCTTCGGTGGCATCAACCTCGAGGACGTCAAGGCGCCCGAGTGCTTCGAGATCGAGGAGCGCCTGAAGGCGCGGATGAAGATCCCCGTCTTCCACGACGACCAGCACGGCACCGCGATCATCGTCGCGGCGGCGGTGCTGAACGGGCTGGAGCTGGCCGGCAAGTCGATCGAGACCGTCAAGATCGTCACCTCCGGCGCGGGCGCTGCGGCGCTCGCCTGCCTCAACCTCCTCGTCTCGCTCGGCGCGAAGCACGAGAACATCTGGGTCACCGACCGCCACGGCGTCGCCTACCGGGGCCGCGTCGAGGAGATGGACCGCTGGAAGGAGCCGTTCCTCAAGGACACCAACGCGCGCGCGCTCGCCGACGTGATCGGCGGCGCCGACGTCTTCCTCGGCCTGTCCGCCGCCGGCGTGCTCAGGCCCGAGCTTCTGGCGGACATGGCCGACAAGCCGCTGATCCTGGCGCTCGCCAACCCGGTTCCCGAGATCATGCCGGACGCGGCCCGGGCCGCCCGGCCCGACGCGATGATCTGCACCGGCCGGTCGGACTTCCCCAACCAGGTCAACAACGTCCTGTGCTTCCCCTACATCTTCCGCGGCGCGCTCGACGTGGGCGCGACCGCGATCAACGAGGAGATGAAGGCGGCGGCCGTGCGCGCCATCGCCGCGCTCGCCCGCGAGGAGCCCTCGGACGTCGCCGCGCGCGCCTATTCGGGCGAGACGCCGATCTTCGGGCCGGACTTCCTCATCCCCTCGCCCTTCGACCCGCGGCTGATCCTGCGCATCGCGCCGGCCGTCGCCCGCGCGGCGATGGACAGCGGCGTCGCGACGCGCCCGATCGAGGACATGGCCGCCTATATCGACCGGCTCAACCGCTTCGTCTTCCGCTCCGGCCTCATCATGAAGCCGGTGTTCTCGGCCGCGCGCACCGCGACGGCCAAGCGCGTCATCTATGCCGACGGCGAGGACGAGCGCGTGCTGCGCGCCGCGCAGGTGGTGCTGGAGGAAGGCATCGCCACGCCGATCCTCATCGGCCGCCCGCACGTCATCGAGACGCGGCTGAAGCGCTACGGCCTGAAGATCAGGCCGGCGGTCGACTTCGAGATCGTCAACCCCGACGACGACCCGCGCTATCGCGACTATGTCGAGCTCCTGGTGCGGCTCGCCGGCCGCCGCGGCGTGACGCAGGAGGCGGCGCGCCCCATGGTGCGCACCAACGCCACGGTGATCGCGGCGCTCGCCATGATGCGGGGCGAGGCCGACGCCATGATCTGCGGCCTCGAGGGACGCTACGAGCGGCACCTGCGCAATGTCGACCTCATCATCGGCAGGCGCGAGGGTGTCGAGGACCTTTCGTCGCTGTCGATGCTCATCTCGCAGCGCGGCGTCGTCTTCCTGACCGACACCTACGTCACCATCGACCCGACCGCCCCGGAGATCGCCGAGGCGACGATCCTCGCCGCCGAGCAGATCCGCCGCTTCGGCATGACGCCGAAGGCCGCGCTGCTGTCGCACTCGAATTTCGGATCACGGGATTCGGCAAGCTCGCTGAAGATGCGCGAGGCGGCGGCGCTGCTGCGCGACATCGCCCCCGACCTCGAGGCCGACGGCGAGATGCACGGCGATGCGGCGCTCGACCAGGCGCTGCGCCAGCGCGTCTTTCCGCATTCGACGCTCGAGGGCGAGGCCAACCTCCTCGTCTTCCCCGGCCTCGACGCCGCCAACATTGCGCTGACGACGATCAAGACCCTGACGGAGGCGCTGCATGTCGGGCCGATCCTGCTCGGCACGGCACGGCCGGCGCACATCCTGACGCCGTCCGTCACCTCGCGCGGCGTCGTCAACATGACGGCGCTCGCCGTCGTCGAGGCGGCGGCGCGCGCAGCCCCCGGGGCAGCCTCAGCGTAAACAGACGGTTAACCGCGCCGTGCTATGGGTTCTCCATGGCGACGGGCGGCTCCTCCGGCAGGTTTGCGAGACTAGCGCGGCAAGCGTGCGCGGCCGCGCTTCTCGTCGTCCTCCTGCCCGACGCCGCCCGCGCGCAGGCGGGAACGAAGGCGGGCCGGCAGCTCGAGGCCGAGCTCGCCTCGCTGGCGCGCGGCGGCGCCTCGCCGGCGCACGTCCGCCGCTACGACGCAGCGATAGACCGCCAGCGCGCCCAGATGGACAAGGCCCGCAGCCAGGCCAGGCAGGCGGGCTGCGGCTTCATCGTCACCGGCCGCGCGGTCGCCTTCTGCGGCGAGATCAACGCCACGCTCGCCCGCATGGAGAAGAACCTCGGCGAGCTGCAGCGCAAGCGCACCCAGCTTTCCGGCCGCGACGGCCGGCGGGAGCGCGCCCGCATCATGGCCGCGCTCGACGTCAACGGCTGCCGCGCGCCGAAGCGCACGCTGCCGGCCGCGCTCGAGGACGGGTCGCGCGAGCAGGCGGTGATCGACGGCCATTCCGGGCTTCGCATCGGCGGGCTTTCCGGCAGCTACCGCACCATGTGCGTGCGCACCTGCGATGGCTACTATTTCCCGATCTCGTGGTCGGTCCCGCAGGGCGCGTTCGAGCGCGACAGCCGCGCCTGCGAGGCGATGTGCCCGGGCACGCAGGTCGAGCTGCACTATCACCGGGTTTCCGGCGAGGATTCGGAAGACATGATCTCGGCCGCCACCGGCGTGCCCTATCGCGAGATGAGCAACGCCTTCCTCTACCGCAAGCCGGGCGCGGCGATCCCTGCCGGCTGCGGCTGCGGCGCGGCCGCGCAGGAAGCGCGCGGGTTCCAGACCATCGGCGGCGACTATGCGAGCAACCAGCCGGGGTTCATCCCAGATGCGCCCGCCGCAGACGAGGAGCCGACGGCGGCGATTCCCCTCCCATCGGTGCGGCCCGACGCGGCCGAGGATCCCGAGACGCTCTCGACCCGCGAAGGCGGCCTCGACGCCGAGGGGCTGAAGAAGCTGGCGACGGCGCCGAAGCCCGCCGCCGGTACCCCGGCGAAGCCCGGCGAACGGCAGGTCAGGGTCGTCGGGCCAGCGTTCCTTCCCGGCCCAGAAGAGGCAATAGATCTGCCAGCTCGGGACCCTGCTCGCGCCCGGTGAGCGCGAGCCGGAGCGGCATGAACAGCGCCCTGCCCTTGCGGCCGGTCCTTTCCTTGACGCGGTCGGTCCAGACCTTCCACGTCGCGCCGTCCCAAGGCTCGGACGGCAGCTCGTCGAAGGCGTCCCGCACGAAGGCGGCATCCTCGTCCGAAAGGACAGGCCCGTCCTGCGGACCCTCGCGCACGATGCGCCACCACGCCGCGGCGTCGGCGACGCGCCCGAGATTGCCGCGCACCGCGAGCCAGAACGGCTCCGCATCCTCGTCCGCGATGCCCAGCGCCGACAGCCTGTCCCGCACGTCGGCGAACGGCATGGCGTGAACCAGCGCGCGGTTGAGCGCGGCGAGCTCGGCCGGATCGAACTTCGCGGCGGATTTCGAGGTCGCGGCGGGGTCGAAGCGGTCGGCGAGCCCGTCCATCGTGGCGACTGCCGACACGCTTTCCGACGTGCCGATCAGCACCGCGAGCGAGGCGACGGCCATCGGCTCGATGCCGTCCTCGGCCAGGCTCATGATCGACAGCGCGCCGGTGCGCTTCGAAAGGCCCTCGCCCGATACCGTGGTGAGCAGGTTGTGGTGTCCGAAGGCCGGCGGCTCGGCCCCCAGCGCCCGGAACAGCGCGATCTGCGCGCCGGTGTTGGTGACATGATCGTCGCCGCGGATGACGTGGCTCACTCCGAGATCGATGTCGTCGACCACCGAGGGCAGCGTGTAGAGGTAGGTGCCGTCCTCGCGCACCAGCACCGGGTCCGACATCGAGGCGAGATCGACCGTCTGCGGCCCGCGCACCACGTCGTCCCAGTGCACCTCGGTGCGCACAGGCGCGAACGGGTCGCCGGAGAAGTTCGGCAACAGAAAGCGCCAGTGCGACTTTCTCCCCTCGGCCGTGTAGGCCGCCTTCTCCTCCACGGTCAGCTTCAGCGCCTCGCGGCCGTAGACGGGCGGCAACCGGCGGGACAGGCGGATCTTGCGGCGGAGCTCCAGCTCGTCGGCCGTCTCCCAGCAGGGGTAGAGCAGGCCTGCCTGCTTCAGCCGCTCGACGGCCGCGCCGTAGGTGTCGAAGCGCGCCGACTGGTGCACGGTCACGTCGGGGTGGATGCCGAGCCAGTGAAGGTCCTTCTGGATCTGGTCGGCATATTCCTGCCGCGAGCGCGCGACGTCGGTGTCGTCGAAGCGCAGGATGAAGCGGCCGCCGTGCTTCCGGGCGAACAGCCAGTTGAACAGGGCGGTTCGCGCGTTGCCGATATGGATATGGCCGGTCGGCGAAGGCGCGAAGCGGACGGTGACAGTCATCGCTATACCCAGCACAAATGCTGCCCAAGCTGCAAAACCGGAATGCTCCCGGCAAACATTCCGGTTTCGCTTAGCAGTTCAGAAAACGCGATCCAGCCGCAACTAATCATCTCGTTCATAGCCAGATAGTGTTCATAGCTAGACAACTATGAGGGCGAGATTATTGGCACTCAAATCGCTGCCCCGACTTTGAAGGCCAGGTAAAGGCGTCCCGGACAAACCCCACAGCGACCTCATGATCATAGCAAACCCGACAAAAATGTACATCCCCTAATCATCTCTATTATACACGATCCCGGAACCGGTTGGTGATCGGATAGCGGCGGGCGCGGCCGAAGTTCTTCCTGGTGATCTTGACGCCGGGCGCCGCCTGCCTGCGCTTGTATTCGGCGATGTAGAGCAGGTGCTCGACCCGGTGCACCGTGTCGCGGTCGTGGCCGCGCGCGACGATCTCGTCGACGCCCATCTCGTTCTCGACCAGGCATTCCAGTATGTCGTCCAGCACTGGATAGGGCGGCAGCGAATCCTGGTCGGTCTGGTCCGGGCGCAGCTCCGCCGACGGCGCCTTGTCGATGATGTTCTGCGGGATGACCTCTCCGCCGGGGCCGAGCGCGCCGTCGGGCACGTTGGCGTTGCGCCAGCGCGACAGGGCGTAGACCTGCATCTTGTAGAGGTCCTTGATCGGGTTGAAGCCGCCGTTCATGTCGCCGTAGAGCGTGGCGTAGCCGACCGACATCTCGCTCTTGTTGCCGGTGGTCACCACCATCGAGCCGAAGCGGTTGGAGATGGCCATCAGGATGGTGCCGCGCGCGCGCGACTGGAGGTTCTCGGCCGTCACGCCCTCCACCGCCTCGCCGAAATGCGGCGCGAGCGCGGAGAAGAAGCCCTCGACGGGCTCGAAGATCGGCACCGTGTCGTAGCGCACGCCGAGCGCGCGGGCGCAGCGCTCGGCATCGTCGAACGATTCCTGCGAGGTGTAGCGGTAGGGCATCATCACGCAGCGTACGCGGCCGGGCCCCAGCGCGTCGACGGCGAGCGCCGCGCAGATCGCCGAGTCGATGCCGCCGGAAAGGCCCAGCACCACGTCGCGGAAGCCGTTCTTGTCGACATAGTCGCGCAGGCCCAGCATGCAGGCGCGGTAGTCGGCCTCCTCCTTCTCGGGCAGCTCCGCCGACGGACCCTCGACGCAGCGCCAGCCGTCGTATCTTTCCCCCTGCGCGCCCGCGGCATCGCGGCCGCGCCGCCACGTCGTGAGCGCCACCGCCGCCTCGAACTGCGGCATCTGGAAGCCCAGCGTCCGGTCGGACTGGATGGCGAAGGACGCGCCGTCGAAGACGAGCTCGTCCTGCCCGCCGACCTGGTTGGCGTAGAGCATCGGCAGGCCTGTCTCGATCGTCTGGCGGATGACGACCTGCTGGCGGACGTCGGCCTTGCCGCGATAGTAGGGCGACCCGTTCGGCACGAGCAGGATTTCCGCCCCGCTCTCGGCCAGCGTCTCGCAGACGCCGAGATCGCCCCAGATGTCCTCGCAGATCGGCAGGCCGAGGCGGACGCCGCGGAAGGCGACGGGGCCCGGAACGTCGGGCCCGCCCTGGAACACGCGCTTCTCGTCGAACTCGCCGTAGTTCGGCAGGTCGATCTTGTAGCGCTCGGCGAGCTGCCGGCCGCCGTCGAGCACGACGACCGCGTTGTGCAGGCCGCTCCTGCGCCGGAGCGGCGTGCCGACGATCACGCCCGGCCCGCCATCGGCGGTGTCGGCGGCCAGCTCCTCCACGGCCCGCTCGCAGGCGGCGACGAAGGCCGGCTTCAGCACGAGGTCCTCCGGCGGGTAGCCGGCGATGAACAGCTCGGTGAAGAGCACGAGGTCGGCGCCGGCCCGCGCGGCGTCGGCCCGCGCCGCCCTCGCCAGGGCGAGGT
>JAEZXF010000318.1 GCA_023419995.1 Pseudomonadota bacterium
CCTTCAGCCCGTTCTCCAGCAGCCCCTCGTGGGCGAGGAGGTGGAGGACGTGGCTGGCGAAGCCGCCGATCGAGCCTTCCTCGACCGTGACCAGCACCTCGTGCTCGCGGGCGAGCCGTCGGACAAGATCAGCGTCGAGCGGCTTGGCGAAGCGGGCGTCGGCGACGGTGGTGGAGAGGCCGGCGGCGTCGAGCTCCTCCGCCGCGGCGAGGCAATCGGCAAGCCGTGTGCCGAGCGACAGCAGCGCGACCTTGGTGCCCTGCTTGACGACCCGGCCCCTGCCGATCTCGAGCGGCAGCCCGCGCTCCGGCATGTCGACGCCGACGCCGTTGCCGCGCGGATAGCGAAAGGCGATCGGGCCCTCGTCATAGTCGGCGGCGGTGCGCACCATGTGGCGCAGCTCGGCCTCGGCGGCCGCCGCCATGACGACGAAATCCGGCAGCGCCGCGAGATAGGCGACGTCGAACGCGCCGCAATGGGGCGGCCCGTCGGCCCCGACGAAGCCGGCGCGGTCGATGGGGAAGCGCACCGGCAGCTTCTGGATGGCGACGTCGTGCACGACCTGGTCGTAGGCCCGCTGCAGGAAGGTCGAGTAGATAGCCGCGAACGGCTTCAGCCCCTCGGCGGCAAGCCCGGCGGAGAAGGTCACCGCGTGCTGCTCGGCGATGCCGACGTCGAAGACGCGCTTCGGGAAGACCTCGCCGAAGAGGTCGAGCCCGGTGCCCGACGGCATGGCGGCGGTGACGGCGACGATGCGCTCGTCCTCCTTCGCCTCGATGATCAGGCTCTCGGCGAACACCTTGGTGTAGCTCGGCGCGTTGGCCGGCGCCTTAGCCTGCGCGCCGCTGATGACGTCGAACTTGTTGACGCCGTGATACTTGTCGGCGGCGGCTTCCGCCGGGGCATAGCCCTTGCCCTTCTGGGTCACGACATGGATCAGCACCGGGCCGTTGCCGTTGTCGCGCACGTTGCGCAGCACCGGCACCAGATGTTCGAGATTGTGGCCGTCGATGGGGCCGATGTGGAAGAAGCCCAGTTCCTCGAACAGCGTGCCGCCGGTGACGTAGCCGCGCGCGTGCTCGACGGCGCGAGTGACGGCGCGGTCGACGCGCTTGCCGAGGCGCGAGGTCAGCTTCTTGCCGAGGTCGCGGATCTCCTGATAGGCGCGCCCGGTGCCGAGGCGCGCGAGATAGTGGCTCAGCGCGCCGGTCGGCGGGGCGATCGACATGTCGTTGTCGTTGAGGATGACGATCAGCCGCGCGTCGAGCGCGCCGGCATTGTTCAGCGCCTCGAAGGCCATGCCGGCCGACATCGCGCCGTCGCCGATCACGGCGATGACGTTGTTGTCGCCGCCCTTCAGGTCGCGGGCGACGGCCATCCCGAGCCCGGCCGAGATCGATGTCGAGGAATGCGCCGTGCCGAACGGGTCGTATTCGCTTTCCGCCCGCTTGGTGAAGCCGGACAGCCCGCCCTCCTGCCTGAGCGTGCGGATGCGGTCGCGGCGGCCGGTGAGGATCTTGTGCGGATAGGCCTGGTGGCCGACGTCCCAGATCACCCGGTCGTCGGGCGTGTCGAACACGTAGTGCAGCGCCACCGTCAGCTCGACCACGCCAAGCCCGGCGCCCAGGTGCCCGCCGGTCTGGGAAACGGCGTCGATCATCTCGGCGCGCAGTTCGGCGGCAAGCTGCGGCAGGTCGCTTTCGGAAAGGCCACGCAGGTCGGCGGGGATGCGGACCTTGTCGAGGAGAGGAGTGTGCGGACGTGGGTTCAAGGCTTCTCGCCTGTTCCTTGTCATTGCGCCTAGGGTCGAGATAGGCGCTTGGGCCGGGAAAGTAAATGCGGCCTTCGGACCATCGGCACGGCGAACCCGTCCGCCCTCACCCCTCGGGAAGCGGCACGAACTCCTCCTCGTCGCCGGGGACGATGTCGAAGCGGCCGGTGCGCCACTCCTGCTTGGCCTGCTCGATGCGCTCCTTCGAGGAGGAGACGAAGTTCCACCAGATGTAGCGCTTCGAGCCGAGCGAGGCGCCGCCGAACAGCATCAGATGCGCGCCGCGCCCGGAGGACACCACGATCTCCGCCCCCGGCTTGAAGGCGATCAGCCGGTCGGCGGGGAAGCGGTCGCCGGCGATCTCGACATCGCCGTCGAGCACGTAGATCGCGCGCTCCTCGGCCTCGGCCGGGATCTGCAGCCGCGCGCCGGGCGCGATCGTCAGGTCGGCATAGAGCGTCTCGGACGCCGTCGCCACCGGCGAGCGCCAGCCGTGGAACGCGCCGATCACCACCCGCCCGGTGATGCCCTCCGCCTCGATGGTCGGCAGGTCGGCGCGGGCCGTATTCTCGAACAGCGGCGCGATCTCCTCCTTGCCGTCGGGCAAAGCGAGCCACGTCTGGAGGCCGGAGATCGACAGCGGGCCGCCGCGCAGCTCCTCGGGCGAGCGTTCCGAATGGACGATGCCTCGGCCGGCCGTCATCAGGTTCACGTCGCCGGGCTCGATCACCATCTCGGTGCCGAGCGAATCGCGGTGCCGGATCCTGCCGTCGAACAGGTAGGTGACGGTGGAGAGGCCGATATGAGGATGCGGGCGCACGTCGAGCGCCTGTCCGCCGCGCAGGATCGCCGGCCCCATGCGGTCGAAGAAGATGAACGGGCCGACCAGCCTGCGCCGCGCCGTCGGCAGCGCGCGGCGGACGGAGAAGCCGTCGATGTCGCGTGCGTTGGGGATGATCAGCGTCTCGATGGCGTCGCAGGCGAAGGCGTCGCCGGGCTGGGGGTCGTTGCCGGGAAAGAAGCTCATGGGCAGGCCTCCGCGCTTGGTTCAGCTCCGTAGAGCCGCCAGACTACCCCGCCGCGGCAAACGATACACCCTCGCCGCGCAGCACGGAATGTTCACCCATCGGACAACGCGGAACGGCCCGGCTCACTCGGGATCGAGCGGCTCCGTGCCCGCGGGCTTGCCGTCGCGCGACAGGCGGATCTTCTCGACCTTGTCCTCGGCGGCCTTCAGCAGCTTCTCGCAATGCGCCTTCAGCGCCTCGCCGCGCTCGTAGATGCGGATCGACTGGTCGAGCGGCACGTCGCCGCGCTCGAGATCGTCGACGATGCGCTCCAGCGCCTCCAGCGCCTGCTCGAAGCTCAGGGCCTTGATGTCGTCGTTCGTCGCTTCGGCTGTCATCGTTTCATCCATTCATCAGGCGGCGGACGTGGGCGGCGACCGAGAAGGCGAGGCCGTGCAGGTCGTATCCGCCCTCGAGCAGGCTGACGAGCCGGTTGGACGACCAGCGGCCGGCCCTGTCCATCAGCTTTCCGGTCGCCCAGTCGAAATCCTCTTCCTTGAGGTTGATCTCGGCCAGCGGGTCGCGGTGGTGCGCGTCGAAGCCGGCCGAGATGATGATGAGGTCCGGGCGGAACGCGTCGAGCGCCGTCAGCACGCGCGACTGGAACGCCTCGCGGAAACGGTGGCCGTCGTCGTTGGCCGCGAGCGGCGCGTTGACGATGTTGCCCGCCCCCGTCTCGTTCTTGCCGCCCGTGCCGGGATAGAGCGGCATCTGGTGCGTCGAGCAGTAGAGAACCGTGGGATCGTCCCAGAAGATGTCCTGCGTGCCGTTGCCGTGGTGGACGTCCCAGTCGACGATGGCGACGCGCTCGGCGCCGTGCCGGCGCTGGGCGTGGCGGGCGGCGCTCGCCGCGGTGTTGAAGAAGCAGAAGCCCATCGCCGTCGTCTTCTCGGCATGGTGACCGGGCGGCCGCGAGGCGACGAACACGTTGTCCACGGCCCCGGCGAAGACGTCGTCCACCGCCGCGTTGGCCGCGCCGATCGCGGTCAGCGCCGCCTGCCAGCTCAGCGGGCTCGCCGTCGTGTCGGCGTCGATGCGGGCCAGCCCCTCCTGCGGGATGCGCTGGCGCACGCGCTCCCTGTGCTCCTCCGGGTGGGCGTAGAGGATGGTCGCCTCGTCGCCCTCGGGCGCCTCGCGCCGGTCGAGATACTGGAACGCCTCGTCCTCCAGCACGCGCTGGATGGCGCGCAGGCGGTCCGGCCGCTCGGGGTGTCCGGCCGGGGTGAGGTGCTCGAGATAGATGGAATGCGAGTAGAGCCGCGTTGTCATTCCTCGATATAGGCGCTTTCCTGCGGCTTCGCCAAGCCGCTTCGCCGATCCTGGCCGGTGTTCAACAGGCTGCTGGAACAATCAGGAAGAACGCGAAGGGCCTCGGCGCGAAATCGGGCGGAAGGCGATCTAGGACGTAGTGACGATTTAACTATTTGAGCCATATGGCGATAGCGGCGATTTTGACGAAGCCCATGAAGTTTGCGAGTAGCTTGTCGTATCGGGTTGCGACACGGCGGAACTGCTTGAGCTTGTT
>JAEZXF010000353.1 GCA_023419995.1 Pseudomonadota bacterium
ATGTCCGCGCCATGTGGGACTTGATGCAGAAGATGGGGCTGGAACCCGTCTCTGTGAAGTATCACCCGGACGGGACGTTCCGCATCATGACCGCGAAGCACGCGGAGATAAACAGGCCACCGCATGCCTCAGCCGGGCCTTCGGGTAGCGGTGAAAACCCATGGGATAGCGTGCTATGATCAGACACAAGCGTCCAAAATATATTCATGTCTATCAGGACCGCCACGAGAAGGAGCGTGTTTATTTCAACCGCCCCGGTGTCAAGAAGATCGCGCTGCCGGGTCCGATCTATAGCGAAGCCTTCTGGACTGCCTACCACAAGGCAATGGATGGCAATCCTGTGGAAGTAACGGCGGGAGCCGACAAGACGATCAAGGGGTCCGTCAGCGACCTGATCACTCGCTACTACCAGTCTGCCGAGTTCATCACGAAGCGCCCCGCAACACAGCGGAACTACAAGTCCGTTCTGGAACCATTTCGAGCGGAGCATGGCGACAAGCCGGTGTCGATGATCGAACCGAAGCACCTGAGTGCCATCGTAAGTGCGGTTTCTCTCCGCTCGACATCGGCGGCATACAATCTGCGCAAACGTCTCGTCATGATCTTCAAGCTGGCAGTCCAACTCGACTTCATCAAGCGTAGTCCCATGCCGGACGTGAAGCGTGTGGATCACCAGACCAAGGGTTACGAGACGTGGAGCGAGGAGGACATCGCCAAGTTCCGTGCCCATTGGCGGCAGGGCACGCCCCAGCGGATCGCCATGGAGATACTGCTCTATACGGGCCTGCGGCGGGCGGACGCCGTGCGCCTCGGGCCGCAGCACATTCGCGGCGACTATATCGAGATCACCGCGCAGAAGACGGATGCGGACCTCTCTATCCCAATCCATGCCGACTTCCGCGCCGTGCTCGACACCATACCGCACCGGCACATGGTGTTCATCGCCACGGCCTACGGCGCAGCAAGATCGGAGAAAGCGTTTACGAACTGGATCATTGAGGCCGCACGGGACGCGGGACTTCCACCCCATCGGTCTCCGCATGGATTGCGCAAAGCCACGTGTCGGCGTCTGGCCGAGGCGGGGTGCAGTGTCTGGCAGATCATGGCCATCACGGGACATCGGGACATCAAGGAAGTGCAGAAGTATGTCGAGGCTGCGAACCAGAAGAAGATGGCCAAGGACGGCATCAACCTGACCTATGGTGCAGCATGAGAACGGCGAGGGAACAGAAATCTGCTAACCGGCACGTCCGGTTAGCACAAACCGCCTGCAAACATTTGAAATCATTGAAGTCAAAAGGGAAACTGGTACGCCCAAGGGGAATCGAACCCCTGTTTGCGCCGTGAGAGGGCGCCGTCCTGACCGCTAGACGATGGGCGCTTGCCGTGTGACCCGCGATATAGAGGGGAATCGGCGGGAATGCAACCTCGCCGGCGGACGAATTTCGCCTCCCGGCGTCGATCAGGGCGCGGGGGCGATGTCGAACCGGCCGACGATGCGGCCTGCCGCCGTGTCGTAGACGAAGATCGCGCGCGTGCCTTCCGCCAGCATGACATCGAGGCCGATGCGGCTGCCCGACAGCGTGTGGCCCAGGACCCGCGCGCCCTGCGGCAGCGCGATCTCGCCGCGCAGCATCTCGCCCTGCGGCGGGGCCGGCAGCTCGGGCACCGCCGCCGCCGGAGGCTCGCCCTTGCCGCTGGCGCGGTAGACAATGGCGATCGCCACCGCCATAAGGGCCAGGAACAGGAGGCCGAGATTGAACGCCATGAAGCGGATGAGCTTGCGGCGGACCCGTTCCACCGCGGGGTCGAGCGGCTTCTCGCGTTCCTCGTCGTCCAGGGGTCCAGCCATGAAGATATCGTTCCGGTTGGTCGATGAGCGATCCTGATAGCGAAGGCGAGGCCGTATTGAAAGAGTTGATGGCCGACGACGATGCCGCCGGCATGCGCATTGACCAGTGGCTGGCGGCGCGGCTGGCGCCAGATCTGTCGCGCAGCCGCATCCAGGCACTGATCCACGACGGGCAGGTGAGCGTCGACGGCGCGGTCGAGCGCTCGCAGGGGCGCAGGCTGGCGGCGGGCGAGCGCATCCGCCTCGTCCTGCCCGAGCCGGAGCCGGCGGCACCCGCCGCCGAGGACATCCCGCTCGCCGTGCTCTACGAGGACGACGAGCTGATCGTCATCGACAAGCCGGCCGGCCTCGTCGTCCATCCCGGCGCCGGCAACCCGACCGGCACGCTGGTCAACGCGCTGATCCGCCATTGCGGCGCCTCGCTGTCGGGCATCGGCGGCGTGCGGCGGCCGGGCATCGTCCACCGGCTCGACAAGGACACCAGCGGCGTGCTCGTCGTGGCCAAGAACGACCGCGCCCATCGCGCGCTGTCGGAAGCCTTCGCCGACCACGGCCGCACCGGCGACCTCGAGCGCGCCTACGACGCGCTGGTCTGGGGGGCGCCGGCCCGCATGACCGGCATCATCGACGCGCCGCTCGGCCGCTCCGGCACGGACCGCACGAAGCGGGCCGTCGTGCCGGCGGGCCGCGGCGACGCCCGCCACGCCGTGCCGCATTTCTCGGTGCGCGAGCGCTTCGGCGAGGATGCGCGCGGCGCGCGCCGGCCCGTCGCCGCACTGGTCGAATGCCGGCTGGAAACCGGCCGGACGCACCAGATCCGGGTGCACATGGCGCATGCCGGCCACCCGCTGGTCGGCGACCGCGACTACGGGCGGGCCTTCCTGACCAAGGCCAACAAGCTGGCCGAGCCGCTCGGCAGGCTGGTGCGCGCCTTTCCGCGCCAGGCGCTTCACGCCCGGCTTCTCGCCTTCCGCCATCCCTCGACCGGCGAGATCATGCGCTTCGAGGCGCCGTGGCCGGCCGATCTCGCGGAACTTGTCGAGGGGTTCCGGCGTTGGGGCGGCGAGGCATAGAGCGCGCCGCGCCCGACCGGCTGCAGACGGCGCGTTCCTTTGCCATGCGAGCCGCCCTTCGGTTTCGAGCGGATGAAGCAGCGGCGAGGCCTCGACCGCGAGCCGGCGTTCATATTTCCGTGACGCTGTGTTTTTGGCGCCGGCGGAACCGTGTTTTCGCCGCAAACGTTCCTATATAACACCTTCGACGTGGTGCGCCTCGCGGCCACGCTCGGGCGCCGGCCGGTTCGCGGGGGCGCGTCACGCAAGAGAGGGAGGGTGCTTTATGGCCCAGACACTGCCCAGCATCGTCTCCGGAGAAGGCGGCCTGACCCGCTATCTCGAGGAGATCAGACGATTTCCCATGCTCCAGCCGCAGGAAGAGTACATGCTCGCCAAGCGGTATCACGAGCATGACGACACCAACGCCGCGCACAAGCTCGTCACCAGCCACCTGCGCCTCGTGGCCAAGATCGCCATGGGCTATCGCGGGTACGGCCTGCCCATCGGCGAGGTCATCTCCGAAGGCAATGTCGGGCTGATGCAGGCGGTGAAGAAGTTCGAGCCGGAGCGCGGCTTTCGGCTGGCGACCTACGCCATGTGGTGGATCAAGGCCGCGATCCAGGAATACATCCTGCGCTCGTGGAGCCTGGTGAAGATGGGCACCACGGCCAACCAGAAGCGGCTGTTCTTCAACCTGCGCAAGGTGAAGGGCAAGATCCAGGCGCTCGACGAGGGCGACCTCAAGCCCGAGCAGATCACGGAGATCGCGACGCGGCTCAACGTCTCCGAGGAGGAGGTGGTGTCGATGAACCGCCGCCTCTCCGGCGACGCCTCGCTCAATGCGCCGATCCGCGCCACCGAGGGCGAGTCCGGCGAATGGCAGGACTGGCTCGTCGACGACAGCCAGAGCCAGGAGCAGATGCTCATCGAGCAGGACGAGATGGACAACCGCCGCGCCATGCTGACCGAGGCGATGGCTGTCCTCAACGACCGCGAGCGCCGCATCTTCGAGGCGCGCCGGCTTGCCGACGACCCGATGACGCTCGAGGAGCTGTCGTCGGAGTTCGACATCTCGCGCGAGCGCGTGCGCCAGATCGAGGTGCGCGCCTTCGAGAAGGTGCAGGACGCGGTGAAGGCGGCGGCGCGCCGCCAGGCGCAGTCGCTGCGCACCATCGAGGCCGAACCGGCGTAAGCCTGTTCCGACCTGCCGAACGGAAAAAGCCGTCGCGGACTTCGCGGCGGCTTTTTTCGTGTCGGGCTGATGCGGCGATCGGGCGGCCGCCGGCGCTGCCCCTCATCCGGCTGCCGCCACCTTCTCCCCGTGAACAGGGAGAAGGGGATTGGCTCCTGCGCCCAAGCTTCCCTCTCCGGGTGAACGGAGGGGTCTCCGCCTCGCCGACCTTCTGTCCGCTGCGCCAGATCCCTTCAGCTTCGGTTCGGATCGTCCCTCATCCCCCTGCCGGGACCTTCCCCCGTAAACGGGGAGAAGGAGACTGGCCGTAACGCCGGCGACCCCTCTCCCGTTCATGGGGAGAGGGCACGGTCAGGGGGGCGTAAAAGCTGGAAAGATTCTAGCCGCTGCCGCGCTCGCTCCAGGCGCGCAGCGCGTCCTGGAACACGCGCTCGCCGGGCACGCCCTTCTCCATCGACAGGAGCGCGCGGCGGCCGGACTGGTAGACGATCGGGATGTCGACCCAGCTCTGGCGCTGCAGCAGGTTGAGATTGGCCTGCGTCTCGGCCGGCGCGTCGCTCAGCGCGATCAGGAAGAAGCCGTCGGCGATCTTGGCCGGAATGCCGATCAGCGGATTACCGGGCGCCTGCTCGGTGTCCTTGAAGGCGATGCGCGAGACGTTGGAGATGGCGCCGCCCTCGAAGCCGTCGGGCGTCAGGAAGATCATCTCGACGATGTGGCTCGCCGGCAGGGTGGTGTCGCCGTTGCGGCGGATGGTCATGCGCAGCTGCACATCCTTGCCGGGGATGGTCGCCTCGGCGCGGATCGCCGGCTCGGGCGGCATGTCGCCGCCGGGCGATTCCTGCACCAGCGTCCACACGATCGAGCCCATCTCGGCCGAGCCCTGTGCAGCGGTGGTGCGCTCCTCGTAGAAGATCGCGCGCTGGCCGACGGCGATGCCGGCCTGCTGCTGGGTCGCCGCGGCCTGCGGCGCGGGTTCTGCCGGCCCGGCCTCCGCCTGCGGCGCGGCGGCCGTCTCTGCCGGCGTGACAGGCTGGTCGCCGTCGGTTGGGGCC
>JAEZXF010000450.1 GCA_023419995.1 Pseudomonadota bacterium
CCCCCGGGCGCGGAACGCCTGAGAGCCTTTCCTTGCTCCCCCGTCGGGCCGGCTCTTCACTGGTGCGGACATCCATCGCGTGGACAGATCGATGCTAGAGATTGACAGCCTTTTGAAAGCCTATCCCGGGCGCAACGGACGTGCGGGAACCAGGGCACTGGACGGTGTCTCCTTCACCGTCAGGGAAGGCGATTTCTTCACGCTTCTCGGCCCCAGCGGATGCGGCAAGACCACCACCCTGCAGTGCATCGCCGGGCTGGAGACGCCCGACGACGGCACGATCCGCATGGGCGCCGAGGTCGTGTTCGGCGACCGGGGCAGGACGTTCGTGCCTGCCAACAAGCGCGAGCTCGGCATGGTGTTCCAGTCCTATGCGATCTGGCCGCACATGACTGTCTTCGACAACGTCGCCTTTCCGCTGGTTCACGGCGGGGGCAAGGCGCCGGCATCGACCGTCCGGGCCGAGGTTATGCGCGCGCTCGAGATGGTCCAGCTCGGCCATCTCGCGGAGCGGCCCGCGCCGATGCTGAGCGGCGGCCAGCAGCAGCGCGTGGCGCTGGCGCGGGCGCTGGTGCGCCGGCCTCGCATATTGCTGCTCGACGAGCCGCTTTCGAACCTCGACGCCAAGCTCCGCGACGCGATGCGCGCGGAGATCCGCGCCCTGGTCAAATCGGTCGGCATCACCACCGTCTTCGTCACCCACGACCAGACCGAGGCCGTCGGCATGTCCGACCAGATCGTGCTGATGCGGGCCGGCAGGATCGTCCAGCAGGGCGGCCCCCGCGACATCTACCTGCGCCCGAACAGCGTGTTCACCGCCGATTTCATGGGCCGCAGCAACCTGATCGGCGGCAAGGTGGCGGAAGCCGGCCGGCAGGTACGGATCGACACGCCGCTCGGCGCTCTCGTCGCCGAGGCCGACATCGCCTTCGCTCGGGGCGACGCCGTCGTCGCGGTGGTGCGCCCGCAGGCGGTGCGCATCCTGCCGCAGGGTGCTGCGCCCGACGCCGTGAACACCTATGCCGCGCGGATCGTCTCGCTGACCTTCCTCGGCGACGTGGTCGAGACCGAGGTCGAGGCGAACGGCGTGCGCATGGTGCTGATGCTGAACCCGTACGATTCCTTCGAGGAAGGCGGCGAGATCGCGCTGCACATTCCGCCGGCGCACTGCGTGGCCGTGCCCGCCGAAAGCGGGGACGCCGACGCATGAGCATGCCCTTCAGCCATGGCGGCCGGGTCGCCCGCGCGTTCTCCCAGCAGAACGTGGTGCGCGCGCTGCTCCTGCTCCTCGTCTCGGCCCTGGTCGTCGGGCCGGTGGCGATCCTTCTCCGCGCCTCGGTCGCCCCGGCCGGCGTGATGCCGCTGGAGACGAGCCGGTTCAGCCTGGAGCACTTCCACAACCTGCTGACCACCGGCTCGACGTGGCGGCTCGTCCTCAACACGCTGCAATATGCGCTGGTCTCCATGGGCGTCGGCGTGGCCATCGCCACCGCCATCGCGTGGCTGACCGAGCGCACCGACATTCCCGGCCGTTTCGCCGTGCGGGTGCTGATGTTCTCGTGGATGGCCGTGCCGGCTCTCGTCGTCGGCTTCGGCTGGATCCTGCTGCTCAATCCGGGCAACGGCCTGCTCAACGTGATCTACCGCGACCTGACCGGGATGCGCGGCTATCTGCTGCCGCTCTACTCGTTCTGGACGCTGTCGTTGATCACGGCATTCGCCGTGGTCCCGACCGCCTATGTCATGATCTCCGGCCTGCTGCGCAACATGGACCCGCAGCTCGAGAGCGCGGCGCGCGTCCACGGCGGTTCCGGCCTGACCGTGATCCGCAAGGTGACCCTGCCGCTTCTGGTGCCGGGCCTGTTCTCCATCGGCATCTACATGTTCATGGCGGTGGTCCAGACCTTCGACCTGCCGCTGATCATCGGCGTCACCGCCCGCTATCCGGTGCTCTCGACGCGCGTCTACCTCCTGTCGTCGCCCGACAACGGCCTGCCGAACTACGGCTTCGCGGCGGCGTTCGGCGTGCTGCTCCTGGTCATCGCCTCCGGCCTGATGTGGGCGTATCTGCGCACCGTCAGCGCCGGGGAGAAGTACCGCGTCGTCACCGGCAAGGCCTTCCGGCCCAAGCGGATCGAGCTCGGCTGGTGGAAGCCGGCGGCGGTGGGCTTCGTCGTCCTCTACTGCGTCGTGATGGCCCTGCCGCTGCTGATGCTGCTGTGGATCAGCCTCAACACCTCGTTCGTCATGCCGGGCTACGAGGCGCTGTCGGGCGTCACCCTCGACGTCTACCGGCGCCTGCTCGCCAACCCGGTGATCCTGCGCGCGGCCGGCAACACGATCGTTCTGGTGGTGGCCAGCGCGACCGTCGTCATGGTCGCCTCGCTGCTGATCGGCTGGTTCACCACGCGCACCGGCAGCCGGCTCGGCAAGGTGCTCGATGCGCTGTCCTTCGCGCCGATGGCCATCCCGCCGATCGTGCTGGTCCTCGCCATCGTGCTGATCTACCTGCGCACGCCGCTCTACGGCACGATCTGGGTCATCGTCATCGCCCACTCGACCGTGTTTCTCGCCTTCGGCGTGCGCACGATGAGCAGCGCGCTGATCCAGGTCCACAGCGAGCTGCCGAACGCCGCCATCGTCAGCGGGGCGACGTGGCTCACCTCGCTGCGCAAGGTGACGCTTCCGCTCGTCTGGCCGCAATTCCTCAACGGCTGGCTGTGGGTCTTCGCCCACAGCGCGCGGGACCTGACCGCGCCGCTGATGCTGCTGTCGACGACGAACGTCGTCGCCGCGTCGGCGCTGTGGAACATGTGGCAGTTCCCGGACCTGCCCGGCGCCGCCGCGCTGTCGGTGATGCTGATGGGCGCGCTGATGCTGATCGTCCTTCCGTTCCAGATCTACACCGCGCGCCGCCTGGAGGCGCAATGATCCCCCGCGCCGCGCCTCGGGCCGCCGGCGCGCCCCCGCATCTGACAGGAAACTCAGAGATGGAAAAACCGAACTTCTACTGGAAGTCGCTCGACTGGGAGGCGCTGACCCGCGACTACCCGCCGCCCGGCCTGTACGAGCAGACGGTGGGACGGATGTCGGAGGGCGAGATACGCGCGCTCCAGAACGCCCGCTTCCTCGAGCGCGTCGCCGAGGCCTGGCAGTACCCGTTCTATCGCGACCGCTGGACCGCTGCCGGGCTGGAGCCGGGCGACATCCGCGGCCTGGACGACATCGAGAAGATCCCCCCCTTCACCAGCGACGACCTGAAGGAGGCCTTCGTCCGCCAGCCGCCGTTCGGCGACCACCAGCCGGGCTCGGAGGATTATCTCCGCGATGCCCACGTGCGCATCCTCACCAGCGGCGGCACGACCGGCCTGCCGCGCGTGACCCTGTTCGATTCGCGCGCGCTCGAGATCCAGGGCATCCAGAGCGCCCGCGGGTTCTGGGCGCAGGGCCTGCGACCGTCCGACATCATCCAGATCACCTACACCAACTCGCTGGCCAACGCGGCCTGGTGCACGTTGAGCGGCGCGTTCCACTGGATCGGCGCCATCCCGATGACGACCGGGTCGGGCGTCGTCACCTCGAGCGAGCGCCAGCTCCAGTATGCCGCGGCATGGGGCACGACGGCGTGGTTCACGCGCGCGGAGTATCTGGCGCGCCTGACCGGCGTGGCGCGGGAAACCGGCTTCGACCTCCATAGCCTCAAGACCAAGCATATCCACTCGCATATCGGCCCCGATGCGGACGGCGCGCGCCGGCGAGCCCTGGAGGAGGCGTGGAACGCGCCGGTCTACGACAATTATGGCACGCACGAGATCGGCGCCATCGCCTTCGAATGCCGCGAGAAAGCCGGCATGCACATCAGCGAGGACACCGTCTATGTCGAGATCGCCGACATCGCGACCGGCCGGGCCCTGCCGCACGGCGAGACCGGCAATCTGATAGCGACGAGCCTCTACCGCAGCGTTCCGCCGATCATCCGCTTCAACATGCGCGACCAGCTCGCCACCTTCCCGCGCGAACGGTGCGGCTGCGGGCTGTGCACGCTGAAGCTGTCGAACTTCCGCGGCCGCAGCGACGAGATGGTCAAGCTGCGCGGCACCAACGTCTATCCGCTCGCCTGCACCGAGGCGATCGCCCGCGATCCGCGCACCAACGGCGAGTTCATCTGCGTCGTCTCCTACGAGGGCAGCGGCATCACGCAGCGCGAGAGGTTCGTCGTCCGCATCGAGCGGCGCGACCTCTCGGTCGATGTGGATGCGCTGGGCGCGGACATGGACGCCGCGCTGCACCGCGACCTCGGCGTCCGGGTCGAAATCGAAATAGCCGATCCGGGCACGCTGGCCGAGTTCACCGGCCTCGGCCTGCAGAACAAGACCAGGCGCCTGCTGGACCTGCGCAGATGAGGGAAGATCGTCCGATGAGCAAACGCATAGATCTCAACCAGATGGTCGCGCTGATCGAGCCGGGCGGCATGGTCGGCTTCGGCGGCGGCGGCATCCAGCGCAAGCCGATGGCGGCGGCCGCGGCCATCGCGCGGTCGAGCCTCGGCGACCTCGAGGTGGCGTCGTTCCTCGGCGGTCCGGAGGTCGACCTGCTGATCGGCCTGAAGAAGGTGCGCCGGCTGCATTTCGCCTTCGTCGGCTTCGACATGTTCGGCCTGGCGCCGAACTTCCGCGCGGCGCGGCAGTCGGGCGAGATCGAGATCGTCGAATATTCGGAAGGCCTGATGATGAGCGCATACGAGGCCGCCGCCAAGCGCCTGCCGTTCCTGCCTTCCCGCTTCGGTCTCGGGACCGACCTTCTTTCGACGCCGACGACGCCGTTCCGCGAGATGACCTGCCCGCTGAGCGGGGAGGCGCTGCTGGCGGTGCCGCCCCTGTCGCCCGATCTGGCGATCGTCCACGTCAACGAGGCCGACGAGCAGGGCAACGCCCTGATCCATAGCGACTCCTATGCCGACCTCCTCCTGATCCAGGCGGCGAAGAAGGTGGTCCTGACGGCCGAGAGGATCGTCGACGCGATCCCCGGCGAGCGCAGGGCGCGCTCGACCTTCATCTCGCGGCTGTGGGTCGACCACGTGGTGGCCGCGCCTTCCGGCGGCGGTTTCTCGGCCGTGTTCCCCGACTACCGCTTCGATATGCCGGCGATCTTCGACTACCAGAAGAACGCCACCGATGCCGCCTGGCTCGCCGCCAAGGCAGGAGAGCTGTGATGACCGACGCCGGATATACCCTCGAGGAACTGCTCATCGCGCGCATGGCGAAGGAGTATCGCGGCGGGCGCATGGGCGTCGGCGCCACGATCCTGGCCGACCTGTCCGCACGGCTGGCAAAGGCTCTCTACGTGCCGGACCTGTTCCTGACCACCATCTCGCGGGCGGCGGCCGATCCGCTTCTCCACGCAAAGACATTTTCCGACGAATGGGCGCTGGACGACAGCGCGGCGATGGCGCTCGGCTGGGAGGAGATGTTCCGCCTGATCGTGCACCAGAAGCTGCAGATCTGGATCGGCTCCGTCCAGATCGACCGCTTCGGCGGCTCGAACATCTCCGTCATCGGCGACTGGGCCCGTCCGCGCGCGCAGCTCATCGGCGCGCGCGGCATTCCCGACGACCTGTGGGGCTGCGAGCGGCTGAACTACCACATCCGCAACCACACGCCGAAGAGCTTCGTCGAGAAGGTGGACTTCGTCTGCGGCTTTGGCAAGGCGCCCGATCTCGGGCGGCTGGGCATCCAGCCCGCCGCGCCCGGCACCGTGGTGTCCGATCTCGGCGTCTTCGATTTCGGCGGGCCGGAGGGCACCATGCGCGTCATCTCCCTCCATCCCGGCGTCGATTTCGCCAGGGTGCAGGAGATGACGGGGTTTCCTTTGCCCGATCCCGGCCCCGAGGTCCCCGTCACCACCGCGCCGACCGAGGAGGAGCTGCACGTCATCCGCACCGTCATCGATCCCTCGGGGATGCGGCGGCTGGAAAGCCGCGAGGCGTCGCCCGCCCTGTTCAGGGAACTGTGGGCGCGCGAGCTGGCGGCTTCAGACGTCCGCCGGGAGCGGGTGTCGTGCTGATCGCCGACAACGTGACGACGGAGCTGCATCCGTTGCTCGCGGCCGATGTGCCTTCGGGCGCGCGGCTCCTGGCGCAGGCCTTCGCCAGGCACGGGGTGCGCGTCGCCTTCGGGCAGAGCATCCCCTCGCTGTTCCATCTGGTGGCGCCGGAGCACGGCATGGAGCAGGCCGTCTACCGCACCGAGAACGCCGGCGGCGCCATGGCCGACGGCTATGCCCGCGCCAGCAACCGCATCGCCCTCGTCACCGCGCAGAACGGGCCGGCGGCGGCGCTTCTGGTCGCGCCGCTGGCGGAGGCGCTGAAGGCGTCGGTTCCCGTCGTTGCGCTGGTGCAGGAGGTGACGCCGCTCACGGCCGACCGCAACGCCTTCCAGGAGCTCGACCATGCCGCGCTGTTTTCCGGCGTGGCGAAGTGGGTGCGCCGCATCGACGATGTCGAGCGCATCGAGGACTATGTCGACATGGCCGTCTCGGTGGCCTCCGGCGGCCGGCCGGGGCCGGCCGTTCTGCTGGTGCCGGCGCACATACTGGCCGCGACGGCGAAGGCGGGACCGCGCCGGCAGGCGCGCATGGGAAGCTTTCCGCTCGACCGCCCGGTTCCCGACGCCGAGGCCATCGCCGGCGCGGCGAGGCTTCTGGCGGCCGCGCGCCAGCCGCTGATCGTTGCCGGCGGCGGCGTCCACCTGTCGCAGGCGCAGCAGGCGCTCGCCGACCTTCAGGAGCGGTTCCACCTGCCGGTGGCGACGACGCTGATGGGAAAGGGTGCCGTCGACGAGCGCCATCCGCTGTCGCTCGGCATCGTCGGCCACGTCATGGGCG
>JAEZXF010000485.1 GCA_023419995.1 Pseudomonadota bacterium
CATCCGCCCTTCGGGCACCTTCTCCCCGTGAACGGGGAGAAGGGGAAGCGGCGGCGTTGCGGCCATCCTTCCTCTCCCCGTTCACGGGGAGAGGATGCCGGCAGGCAGGTGAGGGGCAGCGCCAACGCCGGAGGTGCGCAGCATGAGCTCGCTTGCCGAACGGGGCCATGTGGCGCAGCCGGGCCTCCTCGCCCGCCTCGCCGCCGGCAACACGCTGCCTATCCTGATCGTCATCGGGGCGATCGTCGCGCTGTGGTACGGCTTCGCCGTCTGGCTCAACCTGCCGTGGCAGCTCGGCGTCTACGAGCGCTCCGGCGAGGCGTGGACCTTCGCCGACCTCGTGCGCGACACGCTGGCTCAGGAGCGGCCGGTGCTGCCCAGCCCGCACCAGGTGTTCGCCGAGATGTGGCGCACCACGGTCGAGGTCGCGCCGACCTCGCGGCGCAGCCTGCTCTACCATGCGTGGATCACGCTCTCCTCGACGCTGCTCGGCTTCGCGCTCGGCACGCTGCTCGGCATCGTGCTCGCCGTCTTCATCGTCCACAACCGTGCGATGGACCGCTCGGTCATGCCGTGGGTGGTGGCGAGCCAGACGATTCCCATCCTCGCCATCGCGCCGATGATTATCGTCGTCCTCAACGCCGTCGGCCTGACCGGCCTGCTGCCCAAGGCGCTGATCTCGACCTACCTGTCGTTCTTCCCGGTGGTGGTCGGCATGGTCAAGGGGCTGAGGAGCCCCGAGGTCATCCAGCTCGACCTGATGCGCACCTACAATTCGAGCGCCGCCCAGACCTTCTGGAAGCTGCGCTGGCCGAGCGCGATGCCCTATCTCTTCACCTCGCTCAAGGTCGCCGTCGCCATCAGCCTCGTCGGCGCCATCGTCGGCGAGCTGCCGACCGGCGCTGTGGCCGGTCTCGGCGCGCGGCTCCTCGCCGGCTCCTATTACGGCCAGACCGTGCAGATCTGGTCGGCGCTGTTCATGGCCGCGGCGCTCGCGGCCGTCCTCGTCGCGGGCGTCGGCGTCGGCCACCGCCTGGTCCTCAGGCGCATGGGGATGGCGCAATGAACACGCCGTTTCTCCTCGCGCTCCTGTTCTGGGCCGCCGCCTGGGCGGTGAACGAATGGCTGGTGCGGCAGGACCCGCGCTCGCTCGCCCTGCGCCGCCTCGTCAGCGTCGTGGGGCCGCTCGTCTTCGGCGCGGCGGTGCTGGTGATGTGGGAAGGCATCGTCCGCGGCTTCGGGATACCGTCGGTGCTCCTGCCGCCGCCGTCGATGATCTGGGCGCGGATCGTCGGTTCCGTGCCGATCCTGTGGGCCGATTTCCAGCAGACCTTCCTCAAGGCGGTGCTGATCGGCTACGTGCTCGGCTGCGGCGTCGGCTTCCTCGTCGCCATCCTCATCGACCGCTCGCCGTTCCTGCAGCGCGGGCTCTTGCCGCTCGGCAACTTCGTCTCGGCGCTGCCGATCATCGGCGTGGCGCCGATCATGGTGATGTGGTTCGGCTTCGACTGGCCGTCCAAGGCCGCCGTCGTCATCATCATGACCTTCTTCCCGATGCTGGTGAACACGGTGCAGGGGCTGGCGGCGTCGACGCCAATCGACCGCGACCTGATGCGCACCTATGCCGCGAACTACTGGCAGACGCTGTTCAAGCTCAGGCTGCCGGCGGCGGCGCCCTTCATCTTCAACGCGCTGAAGATCAACTCGACGCTGGCGCTGATCGGCGCCATCGTGGCAGAGTTCTTCGGCACGCCGATCGTCGGCATGGGCTTCAGGATATCGACCGAGGTCGGCCGGATGAACGTCGACATGGTCTGGGCGGAGATCGCGGTGGCCGCGGTCGCCGGTTCCGTCTTCTACGGGGTTGTGGCTCTCGCCGAGAGGGCCGTGACATTCTGGCATCCGTCTGTCCGCGGTGGATAGGCGCTCTTCAGAGGGAAAAACAATGAAAAAGACAGCAGTTGCACTTCTTGCCGGCGCGATGTCGCTGGCCGCGTTTCAGGCGATGGCGGCGGACAAGGTCACGCTGCAGCTCAAGTGGGTGACGCAGGCGCAGTTCGCCGGCTACTACGTCGCCAAGGACAAGGGGTTCTACGCGGAGGAGGACCTTGACGTCGAGATCAAGCCGGGCGGGCCGGACATCGCCCCGCCGCAGGTGATCGCCGGCGGCGGCGCCGACGTGATCGTCGAGTGGATGCCGGCGGCACTGGCCACGCGCGAGCGCGGCGTGCCGCTGGTCAACATCGCCCAGCCCTACAAGTCGTCGGGCATGATGCTGACCTGCCTCAAGTCCACCGGCATCACCGGGCCGGAGGACTTCAAGGGCCGCACCCTCGGCGTCTGGTTCTTCGGCAACGAGTATCCGTTCATGAACTGGATGAGCAAGCTCGGCATCCCGACCCAGGGCGGGGCCGACGGCGTCAACGTGCTGAAGCAGGGCTTCAACGTCGATCCGCTGCTCCAGAAGCAGGCCGACTGCATCTCGGTCATGACCTACAACGAATACTGGCAGGTCATCGACGCCGGCATCAAGGAAGACGAGCTCATCACCTTCAAGTACGAGGACCAGGGCGTCGCCACGCTGGAGGACGGCCTCTACGTGCTCGAGCAGAACCTCGCCGACGAGGCGTTCGTCGACAAGATGGCACGCTTCGTGAAGGCTTCGATGAAGGGCTGGAAGTATGCCGAGGAGAACCCGGACGAGGCGGCCGAGATCGTGCTCGAGAACGACGAGACCGGCGCGCAGCAGGAGCACCACCAGAAGCGCATGGCGCGCGAGGTGGCGAAGCTCACCGCCGGCTCCAACGGCGCGCTCGACCCGGCCGACTACGAGCGCACCGTCGAGACGTTGCTGACCGGCGGCGACGATCCGGTGATCTCGAAGAAGCCCGAGAACGCGTGGACCCACGCCGTCACCGACTAGGCGTTCGGCGGCTGATCCGGCCAGCACCGCCCGCATTCGCGACGGAAAGAAAAGGGGCGGGCAACCGCCCCTTTTCTGGTCCGGCTCGCCGGTCGCGCGAGGGATGAAGG
>JAEZXF010000496.1 GCA_023419995.1 Pseudomonadota bacterium
CGCTCACGAACATCGTTCGAAAGGGCTCGCGTCATCAGATCCTGGCCTCCTTCCAGCCAGCATCTTGAATCACAAACCGCAGCCAATGGGAATCCCAGCCGATTCAGTCAAAAATTGAACCGCTCTAAGGGCGACACCGGCGGATCTCGTGCCGGGGACGAAGTCGCCACCGCGCCGCGGATGCCCGAAACGAAAAAGGCCCGGATCGCTCCGGGCCTTTCTTCATTCCGAGCGGCCGGGTCAGCCGCGCCTGGCGTCGACCGACAGCGCGCCCGCGCCGAAGGCCGCCAGAATCAGCAGGCCGCCGGTGATCGAGAGGTTCTTCTGGAACAGGAGCACCTGGATCTGGTCGCTGAAGTCGAGATGCGCGATCAGCGTGGCGGCGACGGTGAACACCGCCAGCGCCAGGGCGGCGATGCGCGTCTGGAAGCCGACGAGAATGGCGAGGCCTGCGACGAGCTCGAGCAGGCCGACGAGCACGGCCACCACGGTGGGCAGCGGGATGCCGATGCTGCCGAACCAGCCGGCGGTGCCGGCGATGCCGGTCAGCTTGGAATAGCCGGCGAGGATGAACAGGATCGAGAGCAGGACGCGGCCGACGAGGGCAATGACCGCCCCCTTGGATGCGATGCCGGCATTGACGCCGTTGACGGCAGTGGTGGTCATTGTGAGATCTCCGGGAGGATAGGGACGGCGTACCATACCCCATCCCTACCGTTCACCGAAGTCACGTTTTCATCAACTCATCGTTCACACATGGAACGATTTTGCGCTCTCGCGGTGCCCCGCGCAAACGGAGGGCGCCGCGGGGACGGGATCAGCATCAGCCCGGCTTCGTCATCGCCTCGGGGCGGACGATGGCGTCGTACTCGGCCTCCGTCACCAGCCCGGTGGCAAGGGCCTCCTCGCGCAGCGTGGTGCCGTTCTTGTGCGCGGTCTTGGCGATCTTGGCCGCGTTGTCGTAGCCGATCTTGGGCGCCAGCGCCGTCACCAGCATCAGCGAGCGCTCGACGCCGGCGCGGATATTGTCCTCGCGCGGCTCGATGCCGACGACGCAGTTGTCGGTGAAGGAGACGGCGGCATCGGCGATCAGGCGCACCGACTGCAGGAAGTTGTAGGCCATCACCGGATTGAACACGTTGAGCTCGAAATGGCCCTGGCTGCCTGCGAAGGTCAGCGCGGCATTGTTGCCGAACACCTGCACGCAGACCTGCGTCAGCGCCTCGCACTGGGTCGGGTTGACCTTGCCCGGCATGATCGAGGAGCCCGGCTCGTTCTCCGGCAGGGCGAGCTCGCCGAGGCCGGCGCGCGGGCCGGAGCCGAGGAAGCGGATGTCGTTGGCGATCTTGAACAGCGAGGCGGCGACCGTGTTGATGGCGCCGTGGCTGAACACCATCGCGTCATGCGCGGCGAGCGCCTCGAACTTGTTCGGCGCGGTGGTGAAGGCGAGGCCGGTGATGCCGGCGATCTTCTCGGCCACCTTCTCGGCGAAGCCGATGGGGGCGTTGAGGCCCGTGCCGACGGCGGTGCCGCCCTGCGCGAGTTGCATCAGCGCCGGCAGCGTCGTCTCGATGCGCTCGATGCCGTTCTTCACTTGGCAAGCGTAGCCGGAGAACTCCTGGCCGAGCGTCAGCGGCGTCGCGTCCTGGGTGTGGGTGCGGCCGATCTTGATGATGTGGTCCCAGGCCCTCGCCTTGTCGTCGAGCGCCGCGTGCAGCTTCTTCAGCGCCGGCAGCAGGCGGTTGACGATCTCCTCGGCCCCGGCGACGTGCATCGCCGTCGGGTAGGTGTCGTTGGACGACTGGCTCATGTTGACGTGGTCGTTCGGGTGGACGGGCTTCTTGGTGCCCATCTCGCCGCCCAGCATCTCGATGGCGCGGTTGGAGATGACCTCGTTGGCGTTCATGTTCGACTGGGTGCCGGAGCCGGTCTGCCAGACGACGAGCGGGAAATGATCGTCGAGCTTGCCGTCGATCACCTCCTGCGCGGCCTTGACGATGGTCTCGCCGAGCTCGGGGTCGAGGCGGCCGAGCTCCATGTTGGCTTCCGCCGCGGCGCGCTTGACGATGCCGCGCGCGCGCACGATCGGCAGCGGCTGCTTTTCCCAGCCGATCCTGAAGTTGCCGCGCGAGCGTTCCGCCTGCGCGCCCCAGTAGCGGTCGGCGGCCACGTCGATCGGGCCGAATGTATCTGTCTCGGTGCGGGTCTTCGTCATCTCGATCTCCCTGTCATCGCGTCCCGGCTCGCCGGCCTCGCCGGCTGGGCGCAGTCGCGATTGCATATGCCCCGCTCAGACCGACTGCACAAGCCAAAGCAGCGCGGCGTAGCGCGCCGTCTTCGCGATTCCCACCACGATCACGAAAACAAGGAACGGCGTGCGCAGGAAGCCGGCGACCACGGTGAGCGGATCGCCGACGACCGGCGCCCACGACAGGAGCAGCGACGGCCAGCCGTAGCGCGCATACCAGCCCGAGGCGCGCTCGATCTCCGCCGGCGACACGGGGAACCAGCGGCGGCCGGCCCAGCCGGAGGCGAAGCGGCCGAGGGCCCAGTTCACGCACGAGCCGGCGAGGTTGGCGAGGCCGGCGACGGCGAGCAGCCACCCGGCCGGGGCGGCCTCGGCGGCATGGAGGGCGACGAACGCGGCCTCCGACGTGCCGGGCAGCAGCGTCGCCGAGGTGAAGGCCGACAGGGCGAGCATGAGGAGCGGCCAGACTTCGGGCACCTTCGGTTCCGCTCCGCGAGAGGCAGGGACAGGAGCGCCGTAGTGCAGGCAAAAAAGGAGCGGCGCAAGGCCGCTCCTTTCATCAGGAGGATCGTGAAGGCAGCCTAGAGCGCCTTCTTCACCTTCTCCCTGGCGTCGCCGTAGCCCTTCTGGACCTTGCCGGCGACCTTGTCGGCCTTGCCTTCCATCTCGGTCTTCTTCGAGCCGGTGGCCTTGCCGACGGCTTCCTTCACGGCGCCCTTGGCCTGCTTGGCGACACCCTTCACCTGATCCTTGTTGACCATCTCGTCGGTTCCCTTTGAAAGCCGCGCGCTTGCGGCCTTGGAAAACGGCGAAGGCGGGCTTTGGTTGCGGCCTTTCGCAGCCCGGCAAAAAGAAAGGGCGGCATCGCTGCCGCCCTTCCCGATCCGTGGCCGGAGGCCTTTGGACTTAGAAGTCCATGCCGCCCATGCCGCCCATGCCGCCCATGCCGCCGCCGGGCATCGCCGGGGCCGGCGCGTCCTTCTTCGGCGCCTCGGCGATCATCGCCTCGGTGGTGACGAGCAGGCCGGCAACCGACGCGGCGTCCTGCAGCGCGGTGCGCACGACCTTCGTCGGGTCGACGATGCCGAACGAGATCAGGTCGCCGTACTCGCCGGTCTGGGCGTTGTAGCCGTAGGTCGACGACTTGTTGTCGAGGATCTTGCCGACGACGATCGAGGCTTCCGCACCGGCGTTGGTCGCGATCTGGCGGGCCGGAGCCTGCAGCGCGCGGCGCACGATGTTGATGCCGGCGTCCTGGTCGGCGTTCTCGCCCTTGGCCTTGACGTTGGCCGAGGCGCGCAGCAGCGCGGTGCCGCCGCCCGGGACGATGCCTTCCTCGACCGCGGCGCGGGTCGCGTTGAGCGCGTCGTCGACGCGGTCCTTGCGCTCCTTGACCTCGACCTCGGTCGAGCCGCCGACGCGGATGACCGCGACGCCGCCGGCGAGCTTGGCCAGGCGCTCCTGGAGCTTCTCGCGGTCGTAGTCGGAGGTGGTCTCCTCGATCTGGGCCTTGATCTGGGCGATGCGGCCCTGGATCTCGCCCTTCTTGCCGGCGCCGTCGACGATGGTGGTGTTCTCCTTGGAGATCGACACCTTCTTGGCGCGGCCGAGCATGTTGAGGCCGACGTTCTCGAGCTTGATGCCGAGATCCTCGGAGATGACCTGGCCGCCGGTGAGGATCGCGATGTCCTCGAGCATGGCCTTGCGGCGGTCGCCGAAGCCCGGAGCCTTGACGGCGGCGATCTTCAGGCCGCCACGCAGCTTGTTGACGACCAGCGTGGCGAGCGCCTCGCCCTCGACGTCCTCGGAGATGATGAGCAGCGGCTTCGAGGTCTGCACGACGGCCTCGAGGACCGGCAGCATGGCCTGGAGGTTCGACAGCTTCTTCTCGTGGAGCAGGATGTAGGCGTCCTCGAGCTCGGCCACCATCTTGTCCGGGTTGGTGATGAAGTAGGGCGACAGGTAGCCGCGGTCGAACTGCATGCCCTCGACGACCTCGAGCTCGGTCTCGGCGGTCTTGGCTTCCTCGACGGTGATGACGCCCTCGTTGCCGACCTTCTGCATCGCCTTGGCGATCATCTCGCCGATTTCCTTCTCGCCATTGGCCGAGATGGTGCCGACCTGGGCGACTTCTTCCGAGGTCTTGATCTTCTTGGTGGCCTTGCCGAGCGCGCCGACGACCTCGGCGACGGCGATGTCGATGCCGCGCTTCAGGTCCATCGGGTTCATGCCGGCGGCAACCGCCTTGTGGCCTTCCTGCACGATGGCCTGCGCCAGCACGGTCGCGGTCGTGGTGCCGTCGCCGGCGATGTCGTTGGTCTTCGAGGCGACCTCACGGACGAGCTGCGCGCCCATGTTCTCGAACTTGTCCTCGAGCTCGATCTCCTTGGCGACGGTGACGCCGTCCTTGGTGATGCGCGGGGCGCCGAACGACTTGTCGATGACGACGTTGCGGCCCTTGGGGCCGAGCGTCACCTTCACCGCGTCGGCGAGGATGTTGACGCCGCGCAGCATGCGCTCGCGGGCGTCACGGGAAAACTTTACTTCTTTGGCAGCCATGTTCAGCTCCTGTGTTCACCGCCGCCGGGAAGCGGTCGGTCGAATTCCATTGGATTGGGAAGAAGCGGCCGATCAGCCGATGATGCCGAGAATGTCGGATTCCTTCATGATGAGAAGGTCTTCGCCGTTGATCTTGACCTCGGTGCCCGACCACTTGCCGAACAGGACGCGGTCGCCGGCCTTGACGTCCAGCGGAACGAGCTTGCCCGCCTCGTCGCGCGCGCCGGAACCGACGGAGACGATCTCGCCTTCCTGCGGCTTCTCCTTGGCGGTGTCCGGGATGATGATGCCGCCGGCGGTCTTCTCTTCGGATTCGACCCGACGGACGACCACGCGGTCATGAAGCGGGCGGAACTTCGACTTAGCCATGTCTATGGTGTCCTCGAAATGGATTTTGGGTTTCCCTCCATCCGGCGACGCCGGATGCGGTTAGCACTCGTCAATGGCGAGTGCTAACATGGCGGTTGAGATAGTCACTGCTCCGGCGGGAGTCAAGAAGATCGAAGCGGTTCCGGTTAACGGCGCATCCTGCTGCGCGCGACGTCATCGCGGGCGGTCGGCGATCGCCGTTCCCGCCGCCCATCCCGACGACCAGGCCCACTGGAAATTGTAGCCGCCGAGCCAGCCGGTGACGTCGACGACCTCGCCGATGAAGTAGAGGCCGTCCACGCCCTTTGCCTCCATGGTGCGCGAGTTCAGCCCGTCCGTGTCGACCCCGCCGAGCGTGACCTCGGCGGTGCGGTAGCCCTCGGAGCCTGCGGGATGCAGCTCCCACGCCTGAACCGCGGCGGCCACCGCCGCGAGCTTGCGGTCGCTCGCCTCGCCGATCGCTTCCGTCCAGCGCGACTGCGCAAGATAGAGAGCCAGCCGCTTCGGCAGCATCTCCGCCAATGCGTTGACGATGCTGCGGCGGCCGTTCTCCCGCTTCGACGCCCGCAGGACTGCCGCCAGGTCCTCGTTCGGAAGCAGCGTGACGCGGATGGGCATCTTCTCGCGCCAGTAGGACGAGATCTGAAGGATTGCCGGCCCCGAAAGGCCCCTGTGGGTGAACAGAAGCGCCTCTTCGAAATGGACGTTGCCGCACGAGACCCTCGCGTCGACGGCAATGCCGGCGATCTCGCGGAAGCCTGCCAGCATGTCCTCGCCGAACGTCAGCGGGACCAGCGCCGGGCGCGTCTCGGTCACCGCGAGGCCGAACTGGTCGGCGATCTGGTAGCCCAGTCCCGTCGCGCCCATCTTCGGGATCGACTTCCCGCCGCAGGCGACGACGAAGTGGCGGCACGCCACCCTTGCCGCCCCGTCCCCCGCAAGCTCGAGCAGGAATCCGCTTCCGGTTCGCTCGACCCTGTGGAGCGCCGTTCTCAGCCGCAGCTCGCAGCCTGCCTGCGCCATCTCGGCCAGCAGCATGTTGACGATGTCTGCCGACGAATGGTCGCAGAAGAGCTGCCCCAGCTTCTTCTCATGAAAGGCGATGCCGTGCTTCTCCACGAGCGCGACGAAATCGTGCTGCGTGTAGCGGCCGAGCGCCGACTTGGCGAAATGCGGGTTCTGCGAGATGAAGTTGCGCGGGCCGGCGCCAAGGTTGGTGAAGTTGCAGCGGCCGCCGCCCGAGATGCGGATCTTCTCGCCCGGCGCTTTCGCGTGGTCGACCACCAGCACCCGGCCGCCGCGCGCGCCGGCATGGATGGCGCACATCATCCCCGCCGCGCCGGCGCCGAGGACGACCGTATCGAAAGTCTCGATCCGCATCCCTAGGCGGGGGACGACAGGACGCGTACCCAGCCGCGGGCGATGGCCAGCCCCGCAGCGTCCGCGTCATCGCCGAAGCGCGCCGCGTCCTGCGGATGACGCTGCGGCCAGCCCGGCTGGCGCTCGGCCAGCCAGTCGGCGAAGGTCTGCGACCACTGCGCGACCAGCGGCCTGTCGGCCTCGAAGTGGAACTGGAAGCCGTAGGCCGCCCGGCCGACGCGGAACGCCTGGTTGTGGACGGCGAGGCTGCCGGCGAGGCGGCTTGCCCCGCGCGGGAGGATGAAGGTGTCGTCGTGCCACTGGAAGGTGCGGAACGAGGACGGCAGGCTCGCGAGCACCGGGTCCTCCGCGCCTTCCGGCGTCAGCTCCACCTGCTGCCAGCCGAACTCGGCGGCGCCGCCGATGATGTTCTGCCCGCCATAGGCGCGGGCGAGGAGCTGGCTGCCGAGGCAGATGCCGAGCACGGCGCGGCCCGAATCGCCGAAATCGCGCATCAGGCCGCAGAGGCCCGGCAGCCACGGGCTGACATCGTCGGCGAGCGCGTTCTGGCCGCCACCGAGGACGACCAGGCCGTCATAGCCGTCGGGCGCGTCGGGCAGCCCGTCGCCCAGATCGGCCCGGCGCAGTTCGACCTCGGCGCCGGCCGCGCCGCGCGCGCTGCCGCCCGGGCCCCGATGGGTGTTTGGGGAATTATGGGCG
>JAEZXF010000017.1 GCA_023419995.1 Pseudomonadota bacterium
CCTCGCGGCGCTCGAGCTCGGCGCGGTCGACTGCGTCGGCAAGCCGACGGCGGGCGTGCCGGCCGAGCTGGCCTTCGCCGACCTCGCGGCCAAGGTCAAGGCGGCCGGGCGCGCCCGCGTGCGCCCCGGCACCGACCGCGCGCCGGCGCACAGCGCGGCGGGCGACTTCCGGCCCGACGGGCGCATCGTCGCCATCGGCTCGTCGCCCGGCGGCGTCGAGGCGCTGCTGACGGTGCTGTCGGCCTTCCCGGCCAACTGCCCGCCGACCGTCATCACCCAGCACATGCCAGGCACCTTCACGAAGAGCTTCGCCGAGCGGCTGAACCGCACCTGCGCCGCGCGCGTCGGCGAGGCCTACGAGGGCGCGCCGCTGGAGGTCGGGCAGATCTGGCTGGCGCCGGGCGGCGAGAACCATCTCCAGGTCGTCGGCAACGCGCACATGCGCTGCCGGCTGGTCGCCGAGCCGCCGGTCAACGGGCACCGCCCCTCGGTCGACGTGCTGTTCGAGTCGGTCACCAGGGCGGCCGGCGCGGCCGCGCTCGGCGTGATCCTGACCGGCATGGGCCGCGACGGCGCTCGCGGGCTGCTGTCGATGCGCAAGGCCGGGGCCTCGACCATCGGGCAGAACGAGTCCACCTCGGTGGTCTACGGCATGCCCAAGGTCGCCCACGAGCTCGGCGCCGTGCAGCGCCAGCTGCCGCTCGAGCGGATCGGCGCGGAGATCGTCAACCAGTGCAACCTGGCGCGGGAGACCGTGTGATGCGGGTCCACGTCGTCCAGGGCGAGCAGTACATCTCCGACCATCCCGACGCGATCCTCACCACCATCCTCGGAAGCTGCGTCTCGGCCTGCATCCGCGATCCCGTCGCCGGCGTCGGCGGCATGAACCATTTCCTGCTGCCCGGCGGCCACTCGCAGGCCGTGGACAGGGAGGCGCAGCGCTACGGCGTCCACGCCATGGAGCTGCTGGTCAACGCGCTGCTCACCAGCGGCGCCCGGCGCGAGCGCCTCGAGGCGAAGCTGTTCGGCGGGGCGCGGCTGATCGACGGCCTGACCGACATCGGCCACCAGAACGCGGATTTCGCCCTGCGCTTCCTCGCCGCCGAAGGCATCCGCCACGTCGGCGGCAGCCTGCGCGGCGAGCACGGCCGCAAGGTGCAGTTCTGGCCGGTCTCCGGCCGGGCCCGGCAGTCGCTGATGGAGCGCGAGCGCGCCCAGGTGTTCGACGTCGAGAAGCGCATCCGCCCGGTCACGCCGGTCGAGGTCGGCACGGTCGAGCTGTTCTGAGGGCGGCCCGCTCCCGGCGAATCCTGCGACAAAACGGCAGGGCGCCGTCGGATTCCAGTTGAACAAATAGCAAGGAAGCGGCTCCGCTTCGGGTGCAGCCTGTCGGCGCGTACCTGAACAATCGGAGATGCAGATGAGAGCGCTTACCTTGAAGGCCGGCTCCGCGCTGGCAGGGACTGCCGCATTGGCATTGTTGTTTGCAGTGGGGCCGCTCGCGGCGAAGGAACCGCAGGCCCAGGCCGGCGGACCCTCGATGGCGACGCTTGCCCAGCTCGGCGTCGAGATCGAGGGCATGGCTGCCGACGACCCGATCATGTCGAAGGAGGAGTTCGACGCGGGCACCAAGATCTATTTCGAGCGCTGCGCCGGCTGCCACGGCGTGCTGCGCAAGGGCGCGACCGGCAAGGCGCTGACCACCGACATCACGCGCGGGCACGGCTTCGACTACCTGCGCGACTTCATCACCTACGGCTCGCCGGCCGGCATGCCCAACTGGGGCACCTCGGGCGAGCTGAGCGAGGCCGAGATCGCCATGATGGCGAAGTACCTGATGATCGAGCCGCCGGCGCCGCCCGAATGGGGCATGCCCGAGATGCGCGAGACCTGGCAGGTGCTGGTCAAGCCGGAGGACCGGCCGACGGAGAAGATGAACGACATCGACATCGAGAACCTGATGTCGGTGACGCTGCGCGATTCCGGCCAGGTCGCCCTGATCGACGGAGGCACCTACGAGATCAAGGCGGTGATCGACACCGGCTACGCTGTGCACATCAGCCGCATCTCGGCCTCGGGGCGCTACCTGTTCGTCATCGGCCGCGACGGCCTCGTCAACATGATCGACCTGTGGATGGAGACCCCGGCCAACGTCGCCCAGATCAAGATGGGCATCGAGGCGCGCTCGGTGGAAACCTCCAAGTTCGCCGGCTACGAGGACAGGTACGCCATCGCCGGCGCCTACTGGCCGCCGCAATACGTCATCATGGACGGCGAGACGCTGGAGCCGCTGAAGATCGTCTCCACCCGCGGCAACGTCTATGACGAGCAGGTCTACCATCCCGAGCCGCGCGTCGCCTCGATCGTGTCGTCGCACTACAAGCCGGAATTCATCGTCAACGTGAAGGAGACGGGCAAGATCCTGTTCGTCGACTACACCGACCTGAAGAACCTGAAGTCGGTCGAGGTCGAGGCCGAGCGCTTCCTGCACGACGGCGGCTTCGACAGCACCAAGCGCTACTTCCTGGTCGCCGCCAACCAGCGCGGCAAGATCGCGGTGGTCGACACCAAGGAGGACAAGCTGACGGCGCTGGTCGACACCGGCGGGCAGATCCCGCATCCGGGGCGCGGCGCGAACTTCGAGCACCCGGTCTACGGCCCGGTGTGGGCGACCTCGCATCTGGGCGACGAGTCGGTCGCCCTGGTCGGCACCGATCCCGAGGGCAATCCCGACCATGCGTGGAAGATCGTCGACAGCTTCCCGGCGCTCGGCGGCGGCTCGCTGTTCATCAAGACGCACCCGAACTCGAAGCACCTCTATGTCGACGCGACGTTCAACCCCGATGCCGAGATCTCGGCGGCGGCGGCGGTGTTCGACATCGACAAGATGGGCGGCAACCCCGACGAGGATCCGGAGTTCGTCACGCTGCCGATCGTCGAGTGGGCCGGCATCACCGACGGCCAGCCGCGCGTGGTGCAGCCTGAGTTCAACAAGGAAGGCACCGAGGTCTGGTTCTCCGTCTGGAACGCCAAGGACAAGGAAAGCGCCATCGTCGTGGTCGACGACAAGACGCTGGAGCTGAAGACGGTCATCAAGGACAAGGGCCTGATCACGCCGACCGGCAAGTTCAACGTGCTGAACACCCAGAAGGACGTCTACTGACACACCATGACGGGGCGGCGCGTGCCGCCCCGCCGACCTCGCGGCGCATCGCCTCCTGCGGGAGACGGTGCGCCGTTTCGCTTTCCGGGGAAGGGCATTGCACGCGATCGCCGCAACGGAACCGGCATGGCGGCCCGGCGCCGCGGG
>JAEZXF010000087.1 GCA_023419995.1 Pseudomonadota bacterium
GATCAGGCTCTTGATCTGCTTGGCGGCCTCGGCCGAGCGCTGCGCCAGCGCCCGCACCTCGGAGGCGACGACCGCGAAGCCGCGGCCCGCATCGCCGGCGCGCGCCGCCTCGACCCCTGCGTTGAGCGCCAGGAGGTTGGTCTGGAACGCGATCTCGGCGATGACGCCGATGATCGAGCCGATCTGACGCGACGAGCGCTCGATCTCGCCCATGGTGGCGATCGCCCGCTGCACCACGGCCTCCGACGTCTCGGCGCTGGCGCGGGCACGGGCGACGAGGCCGCCGGCCTCCTCGGCGCGCAGGGCGGAGTTGCGCACCGTGGCGGTGATCTCCTCGAGCGCGGCCGCCGTCTGCTCGACCGACGCGGCCTGCTGCTCGGTGCGGCGCGACAGGTCCTCGGCCGCCCCGGCGATCTCGCGCACCACGGCGTCGATGGACAGCGAGACGTCGCCGACCTCGTGCAGCGCGCCGTCGAGCGTGCCGACCGCGGCGTTGAAATCGTCGCGCAGCGCGTGATAGGCCTCGGGCAGCGCGCCGGAAACGCGGCAGGTCAGATCCTTGTCCGCCATCGCGGCCATGGCACTGCCGAAGCTGTCGGCGACGAGCCGGCGCTCGCCGGCGATCGCCTCCATCGCCTCCCGGGCGGTCTTCGCCTCGGCGATGTAGACCGAGATGGCCAGCTCCATGTCGAGCAGCACCGCCTTGACGAGGCTGCCGAGCGCCTTGCCGATGTCGGCGGCGTCCATCGTCTTCTTCGCGAACAGGCCGCCCTTGGGGAACAGCTCCTCGACGGCCGCCCGGATGACATGGTCGAGCACCACGGCGTAGCCGCCGACATACCAGCGCGGCTCGAGGCCGATCATGGCGTGGGCCTTGCCGATGGCCTGCACGTTGGCGGCGTAGCCGGCGCTGAAGTCGCCGTTGGCGATGTCGACCCAGTGCCTCATCTGCGCGCCCTTGGCGCCGGTCATCTTCGCCTCGGAGGCGCACAGCGCCGCCGTCTCGGGCGTCTTGCGAATCTGGGCGTAGAGCTTGTCGAGACCGACCGGCAGCTCGCGGTCGACGATGGTCTTGAGCGAACGCAGCGCGTCGCGGCTTGCGGCATCCATCTGGATGAATTCGAGGCGCTCGCGGATCGAGGTGCTGGCGTCGCTGGCGGTGATGGTCATGGGTGGCGGTCTTTCTTCACGACAGATGCTCGGACGCGCGCGGGGCGGGCGTCGCTGATGGTTCCGGTCCCGGTCGACGGCGGCAATCCTTCCGGCGGGCATGGCCGGCCCGACCGGAGCTCCGATCCCCGTCCGGCGCATGCCGATCCCCGCGCGACGCTGCCCCTGCGCGCCCCTTCCGATCCCGACGAGGTGCCTGCCGCGGAACCGGGCGCCCCCCGTCCGCCTCCGGGCATTCGCTCATGGTGGAGAAGGCGTTCTCCACCGGCCGTCGACCTCCCGCTGGCGCGAGGAGATCAGCCGCCGCGTTCCAGGCGCCGCGACACGGCCGGTGCATCTGCCCCCGGGTCCGGAACACCGGCCCCGCAGGCATCTAGGAGTCGAATGGTTAACAAGTAGATTAGATTTCTGCGCCGGCTATCTGGCATATTATCTATCTGTTTTGCCGGGGAAATCGCCGCCGGACACGAGCCGGCGGCCGGCCCGCGGCAGGCCGCCGCGGTCGCCGTTCGTGCCGCCCGGCGCGGCCGCGCAGGTCGTCCTCGCGGCTCTCGATACGGGCGCGTCAGTGGGCGAAGATGTCCTCCTCGCCCCAGCCCATCAGGTCGAGCCGGGCGCGCGTTGGCAGGAAGCGGAAGCAGGCCTCGGCCTCCTTCGTCCGGCCGTCGCGGACGAGCCGTCCGGCCAGCACGTCGCGCAGCCGGTGCAGGTGGAGCACGTCGGAGGCGGCGTATTCGAGCTGCTCGGGGCTGAGCGTCTCGGCCGCCCAGTCGGACGACTGCTGCGCCTTGGAAATGCTGACGCCGAGCAGCTCGTTGCAGATGTCCTTCAGCCCGTGGCGGTCGGTGTAGGTGCGCGTCAGCTTCGAGGCGATCTTGGTGCAGAACACCGGCTCCGGCATCACCCCGAAGGCGTGGTAGAGCACGGCGAGGTCGAAGCGGCCGAAATGGAACAGCTTGGTGATCTTCCGGTTCCTGAGCAGCGCCGTCAGGTTGGGGGCGCGCTTCTGACCCGCGGCGATCTGCACCACGTCGGCGGTGCCGTCGCCCGGCGAGAGCTGGACGACGCAGAGGCGGTCGCGGTGCGGGTTCAGCCCCAGCGTCTCGGTGTCGATGGCGACGGCCTCGACGTCGTAGCTGGAGAGGTCGGCCAGATCGCCCTTGTGGAAGCGGATGGTCATCGGTCCGGCCCTTCTCACCGTTCGCTCAGGGCGGCGAGGATGCGCGCCCAGCTTCGCTGGCCCTTGTGGAACGAGGAAAGCTCGTACTTCTCGTTGGGCGAGTGGATGCGGTCGTCGTCGAGGCCGAAGCCAACCAGAAGCGATTCCATGCCGAGCAGCCTCTGGAAGTCGCCGACGATCGGAATCGAGCCGCCCATGGCGATGGTCAGCGCCGGCTTGTTCCACTCGTCGGAGAGCGCGCTCTTGGCGCGGGTGACGATCGGCGAATCGTAGGAGAGCTGGATGGCGGGCGAGCCGCCGTGCTCCTTGAAGGTGGCGCGGCAGTCGGCCGGCAGCCGGGCCTCGACGAAGGCGCGGAAGGCGGCGCGGATCTTCTGCGGGTCCTGCCTGTGCACCAGCCGGAACGACACCTTGGCGCTCGCCTTGGCGGCGATGACCGTCTTGAAGCCCTCGCCCTCGTAGCCGCCGGAGATCCCGTTGAACTCGGCCGTCGGGCGCGCCCAGACCAGCTCCAGCACCGAGCGGCCCTTCTCGCCCGAGGGAACGGAGAGCCCGACCTCGCCGAGGAACTTCTCCGCCGTCAGGCCGAGCGCGTCCCACGACGCCTTGACCTGCGACGGCGTCTCCTCGACGCCATCGTAGAAGCCCGGAATCGTGACGCGGCCGGTCTCGTCGTGCACGTCGGCGAGGATCTTCGCGAGGATGCGGATCGGGTTGGCGGCGGCGCCGCCGAAATGGCCCGAATGCAGATCGCGGTCGGCGGCGTGGATCGTCACCTCCTCGCCGACCAGCCCGCGCAGGCCGACGCTGATGGCCGGCGTGTCGCGGTCCCACATGCCGGTGTCGCAGACCATGGCGAAGTCGGCCTTGAGCTCCGCCGCATTGGCCTCGAGGAAGGGCTTGAGCGACGGCGAGCCGGACTCCTCCTCGCCCTCGAACAGCAGCGTCACCTTGCAGGGCAGGCTGCCGTGCACGGTCTTCCACGCGCGGCAGGCCTCGACGAACAGCATCAGCTGCCCCTTGTCGTCGGACGAGCCGCGCCCGGTGATGACCTTGCGGCCCGGCGAGAGCTCGCGCACGGCCGGCTCGAACGGGTCGTGCTCCCACAGCTCCAGCGGGTCGACCGGCTGGACGTCGTAATGGCCGTAGAACAGCACGTGCGGGCTTCCTTCCGGCCCCTCGTGATGGGCGACGACCATGGGATGCCCGGTCGTGTCGCGGACGCTGGCCTCGAAGCCGATGGTCCGGAGATCCGCGACCAGCCACTCGGCCGCGCGCCGGCAGTCCTTCGCATAGGCCGGGTCGGTGGAGATCGAGGGGATGCGGACCAGCGCGAACAGCCGCTCGAGGCTTTCGGGAAGGCCGGCGTCGAGGCGCTCCAGGA
>JAEZXF010000126.1 GCA_023419995.1 Pseudomonadota bacterium
GTCACCGTCACGGTGCGGCCGGTGCGGCCGGTGCGCGCGGCCGAGACGGCGGCGGCGCAGGCGGCCGAGCCGCAGGCCAGCGTCAGCCCGGCGCCGCGCTCCCACGTGCGGATGGCCATCGTCTCCCGCGAGGTGACCTGCGCGATGGTGATGTTGGCGCGCTCGGGGAAGATCGGGTGGTTCTCGAGCAGCGGGCCGAACCGTTCGAGGTCGTAGGACCAGACGTCCTCGTCGACCCAGAAGATGGCATGCGGGTTGCCCATCGAGGCGACGGATGGCGAGTGCAGCACCGGCGCGTCGATCGGGCCGATCTGCAGCTCGATGGCGCGGGTGTCGCGGAACTCCTCGGCCAGCGGGATGTCCTGCCAGCCGAAGCGCGGCGTGCCGAGATCGACCGAGATCGACCCGTCCGCGTGCTCCTGCGCCGCGAGGATGCCGGCGACCGTCTCGAAGGTGAAATCCCTGCGGCCGGTCTCGGCCGACAGCGCCGCCACCACGCAGCGGGTGCCGTTGCCGCAGGCCTGCGCCTGCGAGCCGTCGGAGTTGAGGATCTCGATATAGTTCTGCGTGCCGGGCGTCCTCGGGTCGTGGATCGCCATGATCTGGTCGAAGCGGGTCGCGGGATCCGCGGCGAGCGCCAGCGCGGCCGCCGGCGCGACGCGGCCCGCATGCCCGCGCATGTCGGCAACGATGATCTCGTTGCCGATGCCGTTCATCTTGGCAAAAGGGACGCGCGTGCTCATGCGCAGCTATATGGCGGAAATGCCGGGCGATTACCAGTGTCGCCGCCGGCGCCGGACGGAACGCTTTATTAACCACGCGCGTTGGATTCTCCCAAAGATCGCCATTATTCTGGCGATGAAGGGATTCTATACGACCTGTGGGGCGCCCCCGCCTCGACGGAGGGAATTGATGGGTTTCAGGACTGGCGGCGTCATCGCCGCAACCTCGCTTATGGCGCTCGTTCTGGCAGGCTGCCAGAGCGACCGTTTCTCGCGCATCGACTCGCGCCCGGCGCCGCTGCCGGCGACGCCGGCGGGCACGGTGACGGCCGGCCAGCTGCCGCCGCCGGTCCAGCCCGGCACGACCGATCCCTCGCAGTTCCCGGAAGCGCCGGGCACGGCCGGCAACGAGCCCGCCGACGGCACCCAGATCGCCGCGCTCGAGCAGAACGCGGCCGACATCTCGGCCGGCAGCGTCGCCGGCGTCTGGAACGCGACCATCTCCGGCCAGAGCTGCCGCGTGGCCACGCCGCAGACGCGCTTCGGCCAGGGCTTCCGCGCCGGCCCGCTGCGCTGCCCCGCGCCGCTCGACGGCATCAAGTCGTGGAACGTGTCGGGCAAGCAGCTCGCGCTCTACGACGAGGGCGGCAACGTGCTGGCCAGGCTCTATTCCTCGGGCGGCAGCCGCTTCGACGGCCAGACCAGCAGCGGCCAGCCCGTCTCGCTCTCCCGCTGACCCCCGCCGGCCGATCAGGATCTTTCCGCACCGATGTCCTCGCATGACGGGCTGTCGCCCTTCCGCACCGTCCGTCAGGCCTACGACCATCTGGAGGAGACCGGAGCCATCGGCCGCGACCCGGCGCAGATGGCCGTGGTCGACGCGCTCGACCACCTGATCGAGGAGCTGTCGGCCAAGCGGCTGGCGGCGAAGAAGAGCGCGCTCGGCTGGCTGTTCGCCAAGCGGCGGCGGGCGCGCGAGCCGGTGAAGGGCCTCTACGTCCACGGCCAGGTCGGGCGCGGCAAGACCATGCTGATGGACCTGTTCTTCGAGCTGGTCCCGGTGCGGCGCAAGCGGCGCGCCCACTTCAACGACTTCATGGCCGACGTCCACGACCGCATCCAGAAGCATCGCGAGAGCCTGAAGCGCGGCGAGACCAAGGAGACGGATCCGATCCCCCCGGTTGCCCGCGCGCTGGCCGAGGAAGCCTGGGTGCTGTGCTTCGACGAGTTCACCGTCACCGACATCGCCGACGCCATGGTGCTGTCGCGGCTGTTCTCGGCCCTGTTCGACGAGGGCGTGGTGCTGGTCGCGACCTCCAACGTCGCGCCGCGCGACCTCTACCGCGACGGGCTGAACCGCGGCCTGTTCACGCCGTTCATCGGCATCCTCGAGCGCCATGCGAAGGTGCTGAACCTCGACGGCCCGACCGACCACCGCCGCCGCAACCTCGAGCGCCGGCAGATCTACATCACGCCGCTCGGCGCCGACGCGGACCGCCGGATGGACGAGGCGTGGCAGGCGGCGACCGCCGGCCTCGCCGTCCACGAGGAAAGGCTGCCGGTGAAGGGCCGCGAGGTCGTGGTGCCCCGCGCCGCCGGCGCGGCCGCGCGCTTCGCCTTCGACGAGCTGTGCGGCGCGGCGCTCGCCGCGCGCGACTATCTCGCCATCACCGCCCGCTTCGACACGCTGTTCCTCGACCACATCCCGGTGATGGCGCAGGACAGGCGCAACGAGGCCAAGCGCTTCATCCTGCTCGTCGACACGCTCTACGACAACCGCGTCCGGCTGGTGGCCAGCGCCGAGACGGCGCCCGAGGAACTCTATCGCGGCACCACGGGGGTCGAGGTGTTCGAGTTCGCCCGCACGGCGTCACGCCTGACGGAGATGCAGAGCCGCGAATGGCTCGACGGCGCGCGCAGGCAGGACGCGGCGCAATGAGCCTCGACCCGGCCGCCGCCGCCCTGCTGCTGGCGCTGGCCGTGACGGTCCACAACGTCGAGGAGATGATCTGGCTGCCGGGCTTCCGCCATCCGCCCGCCTTCCGCTGGGAGGTTCCCGCCCGCGCCTTCCGCGTCGCCGCCGCCGCGATCGCCGTCCTGTTCTGGGCAGCGGCGCTGGCGCTCGCCTGGGGCGTCCCGGCCGGGCCGGTCG
>JAEZXF010000132.1 GCA_023419995.1 Pseudomonadota bacterium
CATCCGACGTGCCCGCTGGCGAGCATCGGCCGGATCCGGAGCCGCCGGTGGCCGGCCACGACACCGATCCGTTTCAGGGCGAGGTCCCGGTGATCTCGATCGCCGGCCGGCAGACGCGCCGCATCAGCGACAAGATCATCCGCCTCGCCGAGCACAGGCCGCCGCAGGCGCCCCAGCCGGCCGGCCGCCAGCTTTCCGCGAACGAGCGCAGCGCCTTCGAGGAGATCCGCGAGCGCCTGCGCCGCGAGGCCGGCGCCCGCCAGGAGGCGGAACGGCAGGACGAAGCCGTCCCCGACGACGATGCGGAAGACCGGGAAGAGGAAACGCCGGAGGCCGACGCCGCCGAGGTCGATATCCCGGAGGCCGACACTCCCGAAGTGGTCGCGGCCAGCGAGGAGCTTCCGTCGCCCGAGCCCGATCGACCCGTCGCCGGGGACGAGGATTTCGAGAGCTGGGACGAGACGGGCGAGGCCGGCCACCGGCCGGACGAGGCCTCGGACGCGCCTGAGGAAGAGGGCGACAGCGCCTCCTTCGACGATTTCGCCCCCGTAGAAGACGAGGCGGCCATTCCCGGCGGGTCGGATGAACCCGACACTCTCGCCGACGAGGCCGCGCCGCGGTCCGACGAGGCATTCGCCGCGGCGGAGCGCCGCCCCGGCATCGACCCCGAGCTGATCGCCGGCCTGCCCCTGCCGCTTCTCGTCCATGCCGGTGATGCGCTCTACTTCGCCAATCGCGAGTTCCTCGAGCTGACCGGCTATGCCAGCCTCGACCAGATCCGCAAGGAGGGCGGGCTCGACCGGCTTTTCGTCGACGAGGCACCCGAGGATGCCGCCGGCGAGCGCAAGCTCAGGCTGCGCACGCTGGGCGGCGACGTGTTCCCGGTCGACGCGCACCTGCAGTCCGTCGGCTGGGAGGACGGCACAGCGCTTCTCCTCGCCCTGCGGCGCGTCGAGGCCGCCGTTCCGCAACCGGCTGCCGCGGCGGCTACGCCCGCGCCCGCCCGGGCCGAGCCCGGCGCGGCGGAGAGGGGGCTGGAGCGCCAGCTCGCCGAGCTGCGCACCATCATCGACACCGCCACGGACGGCGTGGTGCTGATCGCGCCGGACGGCGCCATCCGCAGCATCAGCCACCCGGCGGAGGCGCTGTTCGGCTTCGACAGCGCCGAGGTCGAGGGCAAGCCCTTCGCCACGCTGTTCGCCATCGAGAGCCAGAAGTCGGCGCGCGACTATCTCGCGGGGCTGGCCGACAACGGCGTCGCCAGCGTGCTCAACGACGGGCGCGAGGTGATCGGCCGCGAGGCGGAAGGCCGCTTCATCCCGCTGTTCATGACCATCGGCCGGCTGCCCGGGGACAGCGGCTATTGCGCCGTGGTGCGCGACATCACCCAGTTCAAGCGCGCCGAGGAGGAACTGACCCAGGCGCGCGCCCAGGCCGAGCGCGCCTCGTCGCAGAAGACGGAGTTCCTCGCCCGCGTCAGCCACGAGATCCGCACGCCGCTCAACGCCATCATCGGCTTCTCGGAGCTGATGATCGACGAGAAGTTCGGGCCGATCGGCTCCGACCGCTACCGCGACTACCTGCGCGACATCAACCGCTCGGGCAACCACGTGCTCGACCTCGTCAACGACCTGCTCGACATCTCCAAGATCGAGGCCGGCGAGCAGGAGATGAACTACGAGGCGGTGTCGCTCAACGAGGCGCTGTCGGAGGCCGTGGCGATGATGCAGCCGCAGGCGAACCGCGAGCGCGTCATCATCCGCTCCTCGCTCGCCTCGCGCCTGCCGGAGGTGGTGGCCGACCTGCGCAGCGTGCGCCAGATCGCGCTGAACCTTTTGTCGAACGCCATCCGCTACACGCAGGCCGGCGGCCAGGTCATCGTCTCGACCGCCTACGAGGTTTCGGGCGACGTCACCATGCGGGTGCGCGACACCGGCATCGGCATGACGCTGGCCGAGATCGACCAGGCGCTGAAGCCGTTCAAGCAGATCAACGCGCTGAAGCGCGGCCGCAACGACGGCACCGGCCTCGGCCTGCCGCTGACCAAGGCGATGGTCGAGGCCAACCGCGCCCGCTTCGCCATCACCTCGACGCCGGGCGAGGGCACGCTGGTCGAGATCGTCTTCCCCTCGACGCGGGTCCTGGCGGACTGAGCGGCGGCCGCGCCGCGCCTACCTGCGGCCCTCGTAGCGCAGGATCAGCCCGACGAAGAAGCTGGAGAACACCACGATCATCAGTGCATAGGGCGCGGCTTCCGCCATCATGCCCTCCGACGTCCGGCTGAACACCGCCATCGACAGCGTCGTGTGCCCGGTCGGCGACAGCAGGAAGGTGATCGGCAGCTCCTTGACCACGCTGATGAAGACGAGAAGCCCCGCCGCCAGCATCGGCCGGCGCAGCAGCGGCAACGTTACCAGCGCGAACGAACGGACCGGGCCGTGGCCCAGCGAGCGCGACACCTCCTCGAGCTTCGGCCCGATCTGCAGCATGCGGCTGCGCAGCGGGCCCATCGCCAGCGCCAGGAAGGTCATGGCATAGGCGAAGATCAGCAGCGTCAGCGTCTGGTACAGGAACGGCGCGGCACGCAGCGCGAAGAACACCATCGACAGCGCGAAGGCGAGCGGCGGCACCGCGTAGCCGACATAGACCAGCCGGTCGATCGCCGAGGCGGCGGGCGAGGGGAACCGCACGGTGAGGTAGACGACCGGCAGCGCCAGGCCGGTGGCCAGCAGCGCGGCGGGCGCTGCCGTCAGCGCAGTGCGCTCGAAGGCGCGGACGACCTCGGCGAGGTCGGCGGTCGCGCCGCTCTGCGCCATCCAGTAGGCGAGCACGATCAGCGGCAGGCCGAGCGACGCGCAGTAGACGAGGGCGAGGAACAGCCAGGCCACCGGCCTGAAGCGGCCGAGCGCCACCGGAGAGGGCGGGCGGACCGTGCCCTTGCCGGTCCGCGTGTAGCGGCCGCGGCGCAGCCTCGCCTCGATCAGGATGAACGACAGCGTCACCGCCATCAGCATCAGCGACAGCCACGCCGCATAGACGCGGTCGAAGGCGGCCGAGTACTGGGTGAAGATCGCGTAGCTGAACACCTCGTAGCGCATCAGCGCGATCACGCCGAAGTCGCCGAGCACGTAGAGGCCGATGACCAGCCAGCCGGCGAGCAGCGCCGGCACCAGATGCGGCAGCGTCACCGTGCGGAACGTGGCCCACGGCGAGCGGCCGAGGCAGCGCGCGCTTTCCTCGAGGCTGGGGTCCAGCCCGAGCAGGGCGGCGCGCAGGTTCAGGAACAGATAGGGGAAGGTGTAGAGCGACAGCGCGATCGCCGCACCCCAAAGCCCCTCCGGCCGCGGCAGGCGCAGGCCGAAGAGCTGGTTGGCGAAGCCGTAGTAACCCGACAGGCCGATCAGCGCATAGGCCATGACGTAGCCGGGAACGGCGAGCGGCAGCACGCCCAGGACCGAATGCAGGCGCCTGAAGCCGAGGTCGCTGCGCGTCACCAGCCAGGCGAGCGGCAGGGCGATCGCCGTGGTGGCGGCGAGGACGCACGCCGCCAGCGCCAGCGTGTTCAGCAGGAGCCGCAGGTTGCGCGCGCGGAACACCACCTCGGCGAGCGTTGCCGCGTCGGCCTCGAAGGCGCGCGCCACGAGGTAGACCATGGGCAGAAGCATGCCCGCCCCGACAACGAGTGCCGGGG
>JAEZXF010000166.1 GCA_023419995.1 Pseudomonadota bacterium
CGCTCGACCCGCACTCGCAGAACCAGGGCGTGACGCACACCTTCGCGCATCACATCTACGAGACGCTGGTAGACCGCGACGTCGAGGGCAACCTGACCCCGCGCCTGGCCACCGAATGGAACGTCAAGGAAGGCGATCCGACGGTCTGGGTCTTCAAGCTGCGCGAGGGCGTCAAGTTCCATGGCGGCGAGGATTTCACCGCCGAGGACGTCGTGTTCTCGCTGAACCGCGCGCGTTCGGACAAGTCGAACCTGCGCCAGCTCCATGCCGATGTCGCAGACGTTACCGCGATCGACGACCTGACCGTCGAGGTGAAGATGAACGGCCCGTCGCCGCTTTATCCGAACAACATCACCAACACCTTCATCATGGACAAGGGCTGGTCCGCGGCGAACGACGTCGTCGAGGTGCAGGACTTCGCCGCCGGCGAGGACAACTACGCCGTGCGCAATACCAACGGCACTGGCCCCTACGTGCTTCAGTCGCGTGAGCCGGACGTGCGCTCGGTCATGACCGCGTTCGACGGTCACTGGGACGAGAAGCCGGCCGTGACCGAGATCATCTACCTGCCGATCAAGGAGGCCGCGACCCGCGTCGCCGCGCTGCTGTCCGGCGAGGTCGATCTCGTGCAGGACGTTCCCGTGCAGGACATCGAGCGTCTCTCCGGCACCGCCGGCGTGAAAGTCGAGACCGGCCCTGAGAACCGCATCATCTATTTCGGCTACAAGTTCGGCGATGCGCCGCTGAAGTCGTCCAACATCACTGACAAGAACCCGTTCAACGACGCCAAGGTGCGCGAGGCGATGGAACTCGCCATCGACCGCGAGGCGATCAAGCGTGTCGTCATGCGTGGCCAGTCGGTTCCGAGCGGCGTGGCCACTCCGCCCTTCGTCAATGGCTGGACGCCTGAGCTGGACGCCTTCCCGGCGCCGGATGTCGCCAAGGCCAAGGCGCTGCTGGCGGAAGCCGGCTATGCGGATGGCTTCACCGTCACGCTCGACACGCCGAACAACCGCTATGTCAATGACGAGGCGATCAGCCAGGCCGTTGTCGGCATGCTCGGCCAGATCGGCATCAAGGTGACGCTGGCCTCGCGGCCGGTGGTGCAGCATTCGCCGCTGGTCCAGAACAGCGAGACTGACTTCTACCTGCTCGGCTGGGGTGTTCCGACCTTCGATTCGGCCTACATCTTCAACGATCTGGTCCACACGAAGGATGGCAAGTACGGCGCTTACAATGCCGGCCTCTACACCAACCCCGAACTGGACGAGAAGATTCGTTCGCTCGGGACAGAGGTTGACCTCGACAAGCGCAATGCGACGATTGCCGAGATCTGGCAGGTGGTGAAGGGCGACCGCGTGCTCCTGCCGATCCACAACCAGGTGCTGGCCTACGCCATGAAGGAAAACCTCAACCTGGCGGTTCATCCCGAGAACCAGCCGTTGATCCGTGGCGTGACCTTCGGCCAATAAGCCGCTACCGATAGCGCCGGCCCGCCGCGTCAGCATTGCTGCGCGACGGGCCGTTTGCTTCACCCGCCGTCTAGGGACGAAGGCAGCGGCTTCGGCGGCTCCCTTGCTGTCCGAAATCGGCGCGGTGCGGATGGGCTGATTGCCGCATCGATCGTGTTCGCTGGAACACGAGACAGTGCAGATGCTACTCTGATTGCCAGTCTTGTGGCTGCACGGCATTGCCGTGCGGCCCTGTCGGCTTAAACAAATTCGGGCGCGTTCGCCCGTGCGGGGAAGAAGCTATGGTTGCCTTCATCCTGCGACGGCTTTTCCAGTCATTCATCGTGATGCTGGTGGTCGCGCTCATTTCCTTCATGCTGTTTCGCTATGTTGGCGATCCCGTCGCCAGCCTCGTCGGGCAGGATACGCGCCTGCACGAGATCGAGGAACTGCGCCAGCGGCTCGGCCTCAACGATCCGTTCTATATGCAGTTCGCCCGCTTCATCGGCAACGCCATGCAGGGCGAGTTCGGCATTTCCTACCGCCTGCAACAGCCGGTGACGGAGCTTATCGTCAGCCGTCTTCCGGCGACGATAGAACTGGCCTTCGCCTCGGCCACCATCGCGCTGGTGTTCGGCGTCATCCTCGGCGTGTTTACCGCGCTCAAGCCGAAGAGCTGGGCCTCGGGCCTCATTATGACGCTGTCGCTGATCGGCGTGTCGCTGCCGACCTTCCTGATCGGCATCGGGCTGATCTACATATTCGCGGTCGAGTTGCAGTGGCTGCCGTCGTTCGGGCGCGGCCAGGTGACGGAACTCGGCTGGTGGCGAACCGGCCTGCTTTCGGATTCCGGGCGGCGCTCGCTGATCCTGCCGGCGATCACGCTGTCGCTGTTCCAGCTTACCCTCATCATGCGTCTCGTGCGCGCCGAGATGCTGGAAGTGCTGCGGCAGGACTATATCCGCTTCGCGCGGGCGCGCGGCCTGTCCAAGCGGGCGATCAATTTCGGCCATGCGCTGAAGAACACGATGGTGCCCGTCATCACCATCACCGGCCTTCAGCTCGGCTCGGTCATCGCCTTCTCCATCGTGACGGAAACGGTGTTCCAGTGGCCGGGCGTCGGCTCGCTGTTCATCAATTCGGTGCAGGTCGTCGACGTGCCGGTGATGGCCGCCTACCTGATGTTCATCGCTTTCGTCTTCGTCGTCATCAACCTGATCGTCGACATCCTCTATTACGCCGTCGATCCGCGCCTGAGGGTGCACGGCATCGGCGCGGGGAAATGACCATGTCCTCAGCAACAACCACACCCCCGGTCACCCAGGTCGAGCCGCCGCGCTCCTTCCTTGCCCGCGTCTGGGATTCCGACGTCTTCTTCTCCTTCCGCCGCTCGCCGATCACCATCGTCGCCGCGCTGGTGACGCTGCTCCTGGTCGGCGCGGCCCTCCTCGCGCCGTGGATCGCGCCTTACGATCCGTTCAACCCGGCTAGCCTCAATCTGATGGACGGTTTCACGCCGCCCATGTCGACCTCGATGGCGGGAAACTACTTCCTGCTCGGTTCCGACCACCAGGGCCGCGACGTCCTGTCGACCATCCTCTACGGCAGCCGCGTCTCGCTGTTCGTCGGCGTCTCGGCGACGCTGTTCGCCATCGTGCTCGGCGTCGCGCTCGGGCTGACGGCCGGCTATCGCGGCGGCATGACGGATTCCGTCATCATGCGCATCGCCGACATCCAGCTCTCCTTCCCGGCGATCCTGATCGCGCTGCTGATCTTCGGCATCGCCCGCGGCGTCATCCCGCCCAGCCGGCACGAGAGCATGGCGATCTGGGTGCTGATCGTGGCGATCGGCCTGTCGAACTGGGCGCAGTTCGCACGCACGGTGCGCGGCGCCACCATGGTCGAGCGGCAGAAGGACTACGTCTCGGCCGCGCGCATCATGGGCGTCAACCCGCTGCGCATCCTCGTGCGGCACATCCTGCCCAACGTCCTGGGGCCGGTGCTGGTCATCGGCACGATCGGCCTGGCGCTCGCCATCATCGAGGAGGCGACGCTGTCCTTCCTCGGCGTCGGCGTCCCGCCGACCCAGCCGTCGCTCGGAACGCTGATCCGCATCGGCCAGCAGTTCCTGTTCTCCGGCGAATGGTGGATCCTGTTCTTCCCCGCCGTCACGCTCGTCCTGCTCGCGCTCGCCGTCAACCTGCTCGGTGACTGGCTGCGCGACGCGCTGAACCCGAGGCTGCGCTGATGGCCGATCCGATCATTTCCGTAAAGAACCTGGTGGTCGAGTTCCCGCTGCGGCGTGGCCTGTTCACCGCCGTCGACGACGTGTCGTTCGACATCATGCCGGGCGAGGTGCTTGGCGTGGTGGGCGAATCCGGCGCGGGCAAGTCGATGACCGGCGCCGCCATCATCGGCCTGATCGAGCCGCCCGGCCACAACGCCGGGGGCGTGATCCAGCTCAAGGGCAAGCGGATCGACAACCTGCCGCCCGAGGAGATGACGAAGATACGCGGCAAGCGCATCGGCATGGTCTTCCAGGATCCGCTGACGTCGCTGAACCCGCTCTACACCATCGGCCAGCAGCTGACCGAGACGATCCGCCGCCACCTGCCGCTGAGCCAGGCGCAGGCGCGGCAGCGCGCCATCGACCTCCTGGGCGAGGCCGGCATCCCGTCGCCGGCCGACCGGATGGAGAGCTATCCGCACCAGTTCTCGGGCGGCATGCGGCAAAGGGTGGTCATCGCGCTGGCGCTGGCGGCCGAGCCGGAGCTGATCATCGCCGACGAGCCGACCTCGGCGCTCGACGTGTCGGTGCAGGCGCAGATCATCAAGGTGCTGAAGGACCTGTGCGAGAGCCGCGGCGCCGCCGTGATGCTGGTCACGCACGACATGGGCGTGATCGCCGAGACCGCCGACCGCATGATCGTGATGAACAAGGGCAAGATCGTCGAGACCGGCTCGGTCGCCGACATCATCAAGCGCCCGAAGGAGGAGTACACGATCAAGCTGATCGACGCGATCCCGTCGATCCGCGACGAGACGCGCCGCCACGTCGTCGCGCCGTCGGCCGCGCCGATCATGAAGGTCGAGAAGCTGACGCGCGAGTTCGACCTGTCCCGCTCGTTCCTCGACCGGATGCTGAAGCGCTCGGGCGGCAAGGTGGTGAAGGCGGTGCAGGACGTCTCGTTCGAGATCCGCAAGGGCTCGACCTACGGGCTGGTCGGCGAGTCGGGCTCCGGCAAGTCGACCTGCGCGCGCATGCTGGTCGGCCTCATTCCGCCGACCTCCGGCCGGGTGCTGCTCGAGGGCGACGACATCTGGGCCGGGCAGGCGGCGACGAGCAAGCGCCGCCAGCGGGTGCAGATGATTTTCCAGGACCCCTATGCCAGCCTCAACCCGCGCTGGCGGGTCGGCGACATCATCGCCGAGCCGATCCGCGCCCTGAAGCTCGCCGACTCGCGGGGCGAGATCCGCGACCGGGTGGCGGACCTGCTCGAGAAGGTCAGGCTCGACCCGGTCTCGATGGGCAAGTTCCCGCACGAGTTCTCGGGCGGCCAGCGCCAGCGCATCGCCATCGCCCGCGCCCTGTCGAGCCAGCCGGAGTTCATCGTCTGCGACGAGCCGACCTCGGCGCTCGACGTGTCGGTGCAGGCGCAGGTGCTCGACCTGATGCGCGCCCTTCAGGACGAGTACAAGCTCACCTATCTTCTCATCAGCCATAACCTTGCGGTTGTGCGCCAGATGGCCGACGATGTGGGGGTGATGCACAATGGCGTCCTGGTGGAGCAGGGGCCCGTGGACGAGATCTTCGACCATCCGAAGGCGGAGTACACGCGCATGCTGCTCGACTCGGTGCCCGACATTTCCAATGTCGAATAGCGCTCTAGGGTGAATCGATGGAGACGATCGAAGCCGGCTGGGTGGACGAGGTTCTCGATTTCTGGTTCGGCGAGCTGACCTACGAGGACTGGTTCTCGGGCGGGAAGGAGCTGGACGAGAAGATCACCGCCCGTTTCCTGCCGCTCTACGAGAGGCTGAAGACCGGCTTCGACGAGAAGGCGGTGCGCGACGCGCGCACCGCGCTCGCCGCGATCATCGCCTTCGACCAGTTTCCGCGCAACATGTTCCGGGGCAGCGCCGCCGCCTTCGCCACCGACGACATGGCGGCGGGCATCGCCCGCAACGCGGTCGAGCGCGGCTGGGACCACGAGGTCGAGCCGGCGGCGCGGCCGTTCTACTACATGCCGTTCATGCATTCCGAGATCCTCGCCGACCAGGAGCGCTGCGTCGATCTCTTCCGCGCGATCGGCGAGGGCAAGGGCCTCGACTTCGCCATCGAGCACCGCGACATCGTGGCCCGGTTCGGCCGCTTCCCGCACCGGAACCGCGCGCTCGGCCGCGAAAGCACGGCGGAGGAAGCCGAGTTCCTGAAAGGACACGCGGGATACGGCCAGTCTTGACGACCGGCGGCGGCGCTTGCGCCGGACGGGCCGCCGCCGTACATGAAACCTAGCAATAGCTAACACCCGGTACGGATAGCGGCACTGCCGGGCTCATCGAGGGAGGGACCATCTTGGCCAAGTCTACACGGAATGCAGCAGCAGAGATCGCGCGGCCCTGGCTCGCCAGCTACCCGAGCGTGGTGAAGCCGGAAATCGGCCCGATCGAGTTCGCCTCCATCGGCGACATGATGGTGAAGGCGTGCGAGACCTTCGGGCCGCGCGCCGCCTTCACCTCGATGGGCAAGACCGTCAGCTTCAGGGAGCTGGAGGAGCTTTCCCGCCACTTCGGCGCCTTCCTGCAGGCGCGTGGGCTGAAGAAGGGCGCGCGCGTCGCGCTGATGATGCCGAACGTGCTGCAGTATCCGGTGGCGTTGATGGGCGTGCTGCGCGCCGGCTACACCGTCGTCAACGTCAACCCGCTCTACACGCCGCGCGAGCTGGAGCACCAGCTCAAGGATTCCGGCGCCGAGGCGATCGTCATCCTCGAGAACTTCGCCACGACGCTGCAGACCGTGCTCGCCAGCACGCCGGTCAAGCATGTCGTCGTCGCGGCGATGGGCGACATGCTCGGCCTCAAGGGCCACATCGTCAACCTCGTCGTGCGCCGGGTGAAGAAGCTGGTGCCGGCCTGGTCGCTGCCCGGCCACGTCAAGTTCAACGACGCGATGAAGCAGGGCCGCGCGAAGACGCTGGCCAAGGTCGATACCGGCCTCGATGACGTCGCGTTCCTGCAATATACCGGCGGCACGACCGGCGTCTCGAAGGGCGCGATGCTGCTGCACCGCAACGTGCTCGCCAACGTGGCGCAGAACGCGCTGTGGGTCGAGAGCGCCTTCGTCAAGAAGCCGCGCCCGGCCGAGCTTACCTATGTCTGCGCGCTGCCGCTCTACCACATCTACGCGCTGACGGTGAACGCGCTGATGGGCATGCAGCAGGGCGCGCAGAACGTCCTGATCGCCAACCCGCGCGACATCCCCGCCTTCGCCAAGGAGCTGTCGAAGTACCAGGTCAACGTCTTCCCCGGCCTCAACACGCTGTTCAACGCGCTCCTGAACAACGAGGACTTCCAGAAGCTCGACTTCAAGCCGCTGCTCCTCACCTTCGGTGGCGGCATGGCCGTGCAGCGCGCCGTGGCCGACCGCTGGCAGAAGCTGACCGGCATCATCATCTCCGAGGGCTACGGCCTGTCGGAGACTGCGCCGGTGGCCACCGCCAACCGCTTCGACGCCGACGCCTTCACCGGCACGATCGGCCTGCCGATCCCCTCGACCGACATCGTCATCCGCGACGAGGACGGCAAGGACCTGCCGCTGGGCGAGGTCGGCGAGATCTGCATCCGCGGGCCGCAGGTGATGGCCGGCTACTGGAACCGTCCGGACGAGACCGCCAAGGTCATGACCGCCGACGGCTTCTTCAAGTCGGGCGACATGGGCTTCATGGACGAGAAGGGCTACGTCAAGATCGTCGACCGCAAGAAGGACATGATCCTCGTCTCGGGCTTCAACGTCTATCCGAACGAGATCGAGGACGTGATCGCGATGCATCCGGGCGTGCTGGAGGTCGCGGCCGTCGGCGTGCCGGACGAGAAGTCCGGCGAGGTGCCGAAGGTGTTCGTGATCAAGAAGGATCCGAACCTGACGGAGAAGGACATCATCGACTTCTGCAAGGACAAGCTCACCGCCTACAAGCGGCCGAAGCACGTCGAGTTCCGCACCGAGCTGCCGAAGACCAATGTCGGCAAGATCCTGCGGCGCGAGCTGCGCTGAGCGCCGGCCCGGAGCAGGCTGAAGATCAGGCCCGCCGTTCGCGAGAACGGCGGGTTTTTTTCATCGCGGTGGCAGAGGATACGGGCTCGCGGGACGGCGTGGCCCATGCGGCTGGCCGCCCGGCCTCGACCGCCCGTTCACGCCGTCTTTTCGATCAGGTCATCGTCGGGTAAGGGTGCCGCAGGGGCGTTGCCGGCCTGCCTGCGCCAGGCGAGCGGGGTGATGCCGCCCTTCCAGCCCTTGAAGGCGTTGGTGAAGCAGGTCGGGTCGGCATAGCCGAGGCGGCCCGAGATCTCGCCGATTGGCAGGTCCGTCATCGACAGAAGCTCCTCGGCCAGCGCGCGGCGCACCTGCTCGCGGATGGTCGAGAAGGTCGTGCCCTCGCCGTTGAGGCGGCGGCGCAGGGTGCGCGGGGTCAGGCACAGGTCGCGCGCCACGGTCTCCATGTTCGGCATGCCGGCGCTCTCGCGCAGTAGCCTTTCGCGGATGCGCAGCGCCAGGCCCGAACGGACGCGCCGGCGGTCGAGAAGCTGCCGGCACTGCTCCTCGGCCACCTTGAAGGCGATGGCGTTCGCCTGCGGCAGAGGCTGGCAGAGCGCGGCGGTGTCGAGGCGGATCACGGAACTCGGCGCGCCGAAGACCGGCTGCAGGCCCAGCAGGGTCTCGTAGTGCGCCTCGTCCCCGGGCGGCGGGAACGCGAAGCGGATGCCGCGCAGGATCGGGAATTCCGGGCACAGGTCGCGCTGGACCCGCACCAGCGCGGCGACGTCGCGCTCGACCACGAAGCGCCGGAGGTCGGGCGGCACGAAGCGGTCGTCGAGCGTCACGCTGGTCTCGTCCTCGGCCTCGGCGACGTGGAAGTCGGTGAAGGCGAAGGTCAGGTTGAAGTAGCGGAGCGCGATCTCGAGCGCCCCGCGGGCGTCGGCGCTGGCGGCCATGGCGAGGCCGAGCATGCCGAAGGCGGTGAAGTGATAGCGCAGGCCCGCCTCGATCCCCAGCGCCGGAACCGACGCCAGGCGGGTGACGAGGTTGCGGATCAGCGCCAGCTCCTGCTCGGGGGCGACGAGCGCCGCGGGGTCCTCGAGGTCGCGCTCGTGCAGGCCGGTCCCGGCCAGGCAGGCGCGGAGCGAAAGGCCGTGGCTTGCGCCCAGCTCGGCCATCAGGCGCATGCTCGTCACACTGCGTTCGCAGTCGCGAACCGACATCTGGCTCCTCCCAGAGCGAATGTCCTCGAATATCGTTTTTTTGTCTTCCGCTAATATAGGTATCGCCTGTGGCGATCGCTAGCTTCTACCAGCCGGCTTTGAGGAGGAAAAGCCAGAGGTGAGGGGGGCCAAGCCTCTGGTGCGCCACAAGGCCGCGCGCCGCTGCGGAGCATGTCCGGCTATCGCTGTTCCGCCTCATGCCGCAGCGGCACACGCCCATGCCCGGCGAGCCTGAGCGCCGGGCGTGGGCGGCTTTCCGGCCGGGGAGGGGCAGGACGATGCGCGGATGGCGGGCATGAGCGTCGGGGCGGAGGACGTTGCGCCGCTGCTCGACGAGATCGGAAACTTCGCCGATGGGCGCATCGCCCCCGTCGTGTCTCGACCCGAAAGGCCGGCGACGGCCCCGGAACTTGAGCGCCTGACCGCGGAAGCCCGTGCGCTCGGCATCCTGCCCGACGTCCGCGAGCCCGGCTTCGGCCTGTGGGAGGATACCCGCCACGCCCACGCCATGGCCTTCAACATCGCGCTGCTGCGCCGGATCGGGCATGCCAATGCCGGCATCGCCTTCGCCTGGCACCGGCTGTCGCTCGCGCGCTGGGCCGAGCGCGCGATGGGCGGGCAGCCCGCGGACACGGCGGGCCCTCTCGGCCTCACCCTCGCGCCGACCGGCCACTACGGTCTCGCC
>JAEZXF010000204.1 GCA_023419995.1 Pseudomonadota bacterium
GCCGCGGAAGGCGTACCAGCCGGCGTGGAACTCGGCGTCGACGGCGAGCGACGGGCTTTCCGCGGCATGGGCCGCGGCCAGCGTGTAGGCGGTCTTGGCGTCGCCGAGGTCGAGCAGCTCGCGCGACAGCACCCGGCGCTCGACCCACCACGCGTCGGGATCGACGAGCGACGCCGCATCCTTGGGCGCCTTGAGCATGACGGCCGCCGCCTCGCGGTGCTTCTCGGCCCGGCGCAGGCGCCGCGCCTCGGCGAAGATCCAGGCGGTGCCGCGCTGCGCCTTGGGCACGCCGTCGAGCAGGCCCTTCGCGTTCTTCTCGTTGCGTGCGACGGCGGCGAAGGCCTTCACCAGGTCGCGCCCGCCGGCGAGCCCGGCGACACGCTCGGCGGAGGCGATGCGCTCGGCATAGAGCATCCTCTCCATGCGGAAGCGGTGGTCGGCCGCGGTGATGACGTTGCCGAACTCGCGGATGATCGCCTGCTCTTCCTTGGCCTCCAGCTTCTCGGTGCGCCAGAAGCGGGAGAGCGTCGCCCGCGCCTCCTTGGCGCTGCCGGTGGCGATCTGGGCGCGCGCCAGCACGATCGCGCCCTCGATCGTCTCCGGCCGCGAGTTGCCGAAGGCCGACAGCACGGTGCGCGGGCCGGGGTTCTCGCGGTGCATCGCCTTCTCGGAGGCGGCGCGCAGCCGCGCCATGCCCGGCCAGCCGCCGAGCGCATAGGCCGCCTCGGCGATCTCGCCGCTGGCCACGCCGTCGGCGCCGGAGGTGGCGATCGCCCACATCAGGATGTGGCGGTCGAGCGAGTTGGCGGGCAGGTTGTCGCGCACCACGCGCGCCCGGGCGAGGTTGCCCGAGGACAGCGCGTCGAGGCCGCTCTTGAGCTGGGTGACGGCCCCGCCTGTCGCCAGCTCGCGGACGTTGGCCACGGCGCGCGCCGCGATCGCGCCGGTGGCGATGGTGGCGTCGATCGCCGCGGCGCCGGCCGTGTGCGGGCGGTCGAAGGGCAGGGGGCCTATCGAGGGCAGGACGGTGTCGGCCTGCGCGAGGCCCGACGTCATGAGCGAGGTCGTCATGAGCAGAGTCAGGCTCGCGAGCGCCGCACGGGCGCGGGGGCTGGCTTGCATGGCGTGTCGATCCCTGTTCCGGACGAGATACATGATGGACGGGTTTCACCGACCCTACCTCCCGGGCGGTGAACATGCGGTAAACGAAAGGTTAGCGCAGCCGATTCCATTTTATCGGCCAGCTTTTGCCTTCTCTTGTCGCACGGAAGCGGCAGGACTATGGTGCGCGGCCTTCGTCTGGGCTAGAAGCCGGCGAAGACACAACCGCCACGCCGCCAAAGGCCGCATCCGGGAGCCAGCATCATGTTCAGAGGGTCAATGACCGCGCTCGTCACGCCGTTCACGCGCGATGGGGCCCTCGACAAAGACGCCTTCCGCGCCTTCGTGGAATGGCAGATCGCCGAGGGCACCACGGGCCTCGTCCCCGTCGGCACCACCGGCGAATCGCCGACCCTGTCGCATGCCGAGCATCGCGAGGTGGTGGCGCTGGCGGTCGAGATCGCGGCCGGCCGCGTGCCCGTCGTCGCCGGCGCCGGCTCCAACAACACCGCCGAGGCGGTGTCGCTCGTCCAGCATGCCGAGAAGGTGGGCGCGGACGGCGTGCTCGTGGTGACGCCCTATTACAACAAGCCGACGCAGAAGGGGCTGTATCTCCACTTCGCCGAAGTGGCGAAGGCGACGTCGCTGCCGATCATCATCTACAACATCCCGCCGCGCTCGGTGATCGACATGACGCCGGAGACGATGGGCCGCCTCGCCGCCGACTTCGGCAACATCGTCGGCGTCAAGGACGCGACCGGCAAGATCGAGCGCGTCTCCGAGCAGCGGATGACCTGCGGCAAGGACTTCATCCAGCTCTCGGGCGAGGACGCGACGGCGCTCGGCTTCAACGCCCATGGCGGCGTCGGCTGCATCTCGGTCACCGCCAACGTCGCGCCGCGCCTGTGCGCCGAGTTCCAGCAGGCGACGCTCGCCAACGACAAGGACCGCGCGCTTGAGCTGCAGGACCGCCTGATGCCGCTGCACAAGGCGATCTTCATCGAGCCCGGCGTGTCCGGCGCCAAATATGCCCTGTCGCGTCTGGGCAAGGTCGAGAACGTCGTGCGCGCGCCGCTGGTCACCATCGAGCCGGAGACGGCCGAGAGGATCGACGCGGCGATGAAGCACGCCGGACTTCTGAACTGACGCGCGCCCGGCGCGTTCGAGGACCATGGCCAAGGACAGCAAGCCCAACACCAACGGCAAGACCGTCGCGGAGAACCGCAAGGCCCGCTTCTCCTACGAGGTGATGGACACCTACGAGGCGGGCATCGCGCTGACCGGAACCGAGGTCAAGTCGCTGCGCGAGGGGCAGGCCAACATCCAGGAGAGCTACGCCTCCGCCGAGGGGGGCGAGATCTGGCTCATCAACTCCTACCTGCCGGAATACCTGCAGGGGAACCGCTTCAACCACGAGCCGCGCCGGCGTCGCAAGCTGCTTCTGAAGAAGAAGGAGATGGCGAAGCTGGCGCAGGCGGTGGAGCGCGAGGGCATGACCATGGTGCCGCTCAAGATCTACTTCAACGAGCGCGGCCGGGCGAAGCTGCTGCTCGCCGTCGCGCGCGGCAAGAAGCTGCACGACAAGCGCGAGACCGAGAAGCAGCGCGACTGGGCGCGTGAAAAGGGCCGCCTGATGAAGGAGCGCGGCTGAAGCGGCCGGCTCCTTGCGCCGGCGTCTTCATTCGCGGATGCTCAGCACCACATAGCCGAAACGGTTGGCGAGCGGCTCGAGCGCCGGCCACAGGCGCACGTCGATGTTGAGCCAGTTGCGCCGCTTTCCGATGCGTCCCGGCGCATCGGCGTTGCCCCCCGGGCGGCCTGCCGCCTCGGGTGGGTGAAACTCATACTCCTCCCATAGGTGATCAAGATAGGCGCGGAACCGCTCCTGCCCGTCGATATGGCAGGTAACGAGGACCCAGCCGGAAGGATCGGACGCAAGTGCGATCTCGCCACGGCGTCCAAGCGCCTCCAGGCCTATCATCGCCCGACCGGCGGCGGATTCGACCGGCCCGAGCGTGACATTCGCCTCGCCCGCGCTTTCTACTACCCATTCGGGAAAAGCCTTCGCCGTCGAAGCCAGCGCGTAGATGACCGCGCAACATCCGTCCGTCGCCGGCATCTCCCCGCCCGTCGCCATGTCGAAATAGCACGGCTCGAATTGCGGCGGGCCGGAGGGTGTCACGTCAGGCCGCCTCTTTCTTTCCCAGATGCAGCGCCACGTTGCGGAAGACGGAAACGAACATCTCCTCCGTCAGACGGCCGGTATTCGTATTGTAGCGCGAGCAATGATAGCTGGAGAACAGGGCGATGCCGTTCACGTCGCGCCTCGCGCCGTGGGCGAAGGGGAATTGCGCGACCTTGAGCCCCAGCGCTCGCACCGTCGACTGGTGGGCGATGGTGCCGAGGGTCAGGATCGCGCGCAGGTTCGGGTAACGCGCGATGGTGGCGGCGAGGAAGCGCCGGCAGGACGCGATCTCCGCGCCGACGGGCTTGTTCTCCGGCGGAACGCAGCGCACCGCGTTGGTCAGCGCGGTGCCGATCAGCTCCACCCCGTCGTCGGGCCGTGCCTTGAACTCGCCGCGCGAGAAGCCGAAGCGCCGCAAGGTCGAATAGAGCAGGTCGCCGGCATAGTCGCCGGTGAAGGGCCGCCCGGTGCGGTTCGCTCCGCGCAATCCCGGCGCCAGCCCGACGATCAGGAACGCGACGCTCTCGTCGCCGCCCGCTGCCTCGAAGGTCGGCACCGGCGCGTTGAACCAGCCGGGCTCGCGCACGCGCCACTCGGCGATGAAGTCGTGCAGGCGCGGGCAGATCGCGCAGTCAGGATGCGGCTCGTGCGCGGCGACGGGGAGGGCGACGGTCACAGGTCGTCTTCGTCGTAGTCGGCTTCCGGCTCGGTCCGGCGGGCGGGCCTGTCGCCCGGTTCGCGGCCGATCTCCGCCTTCAGCGACTGCAGGTCGATGAAGTGGTCGGCGTGCCGGCGCAGGTCGTCGGAGATCATCGGCGGCTGCGAGGCCATGGTCGAGACGATCGACACCTTGCGCCCCTTGCGCTGCAGGGCGTCGACCAGGGTGCGGAAATCGCCGTCGCCGGAGAAGAGGACGTAGTGGTCGACGACGTCGGCCAGCTCCAGCGCGTCGACCGCCAGCTCGATGTCCATGTTGCGCTTGATCTTGCGCCGCCCGGAGGCGTCGGTGAACTCCTTGGCCGGCTTGGTGACGACCTTGTAGCCGTTGTAGTCCAGCCAGTCGATCAGCGGCCGGATCGAGGAGTATTCCTGGTCCTCGACGAGCGCGGTGTAGTAGTAGGCGCGCAGGAGGTAGCCGCGCTTCTGGAAGCTGGACAGGAGCTTGCGGTAGTCGATGTCGAAGCCGAGCGCCCGGGAGGTGGCGTAGAGATTGGCTCCGTCGATGAACAGCGCGATCTTTTCGCGTGGGTCGAACATCCTGAAAATTCCTTGTTTTCAATAGTTCTGAAATAGCGTCCGGGCTTCGTCATTCCAAGAGGGCGGACGGCCGGTCCGTCGATCTTCGGCCGGTATTCTATCGCGGCGGCGTGAAGGCGGTGAGGCGGTCGGCGAATGCTTTCGATCACGATTTTGCGAATGGTTCGCAGCGGATCCGGCGTTGACCTTCCCGCAGGTGGAAGGTGCAGCATGGCTCATCGCAACAGCACGACCCCGAGGAGGTTCCCCCCATGTCTTTCCGTCTTTCCCTGCTGGCGGCGGCCGCGTCCGTCCTGTCCTTCGCCGCGGCGCCGGCCGCCCTTGCCCAGAGCGGCCATGACGGCCACGGCAACCACAGTGCCGCATCGCAATCCTACATGGAGGCCATGGACGCGATGAACGACGCCATGGACGCGATGGAGATGAGCGGCAAGCCCGGCGTCGATTTCGCGCTGATGATGATCCCGCACCACCAGAGCGCCATCGACATGGCCAGGGCCTATCTCGACAGTGGCGAGAACGATCCCGAGCTGACGAAGCTGTCGCGGGACATCGTCGCCGCGCAGGAGAGCGAGATCGCCTTCCTGCGGCAGTGGCTGGCGAAGAAGGGGCGCTGAACCCGCCCGCCGGCCTTGGTGGCGCCCCATTCATCGTGCTTGTGTTTGCCGCCTGTTCGCGATATGGACCGGCAGACTCTCCGACAATTCCACGAATGAAAGGGGCGCCGTATGGCCCGCGTTACCGTTGAGGATTGCATCGACAAGGTCGACAACCGGTTCGAGCTGGTTCTGCTCGCCGGTCACCGCGCCCGCCAGATCAGCCAGGGCGCGCCGATCACCGTCGATCGCGACAACGACAAGAACCCGGTGGTCGCGCTGCGCGAGATCGCCGACGAGACGCTGTCGCCCGACGACCTCAAGGAAGACCTGATCCACTCGCTGCAGAAGCACGTCGAGGTCGACGAGCCTGAGGCGGACCTGCCGGAGATCGCCGACGCCTCGTCCGGCGCCGTTGCCGCGGAGGCCGATTCCGAGGACGACAACATCGCCTTCGACCGCATGTCGGAGGAGGATCTCCTCGCCGGCATCGAGGGCCTCGTGCCGCCGGAAAAGAGCGACGACTTCTGACGCTGGTACAGCGACCGCCACTTTATCGGCGGGAAAATCGCGTCTATTGAGAACATGCGCCCGGTGGACCCGCCGGGCGCATGTCTTCTTTTGAGCGACGGGAAGAGTGCCCATGATGCGTCAGTACGAGCTTGTCGAGCGCGTCCAGCGCTACAAGCCCGACGTCAACGAGGCGCTGCTCAACAAGGCCTATGTCTATGCCATGCAGAAGCATGGCCACCAGAAGCGCGCGTCGGGCGATCCCTACTTCTCGCATCCGCTGGAAGTGGCCGCGATCCTCACCGACATGCGCATGGACGAGGCGACAATCGCGGTCGCGCTGCTCCACGACACCATCGAGGACACATCCGCCACCCGCGCCGAGATCGACGCGCTGTTCGGCCCCGACATGGGCAAGCTGGTCGAGGGGCTGACCAAGCTCAAGAAGCTCGACCTCGTCTCCAGGAAGGCCGAGCAGGCCGAGAACCTGCGCAAGCTGCTGCTCGCCATCTCCGACGACGTCCGCGTCCTTCTCGTCAAGCTCGCCGACCGGCTGCACAACATGCGCACGCTGGAGCACATGCGCCCCGACAAGCGCCTGCGCATCGCCGAGGAGACGATGGAGATCTATGCGCCGCTCGCCGGCCGCATGGGCATGCAGGACATGCGCGAGGAACTGGAGGAGCTCTCCTTCAGCTACATCAATCCCGAGGCCTACAAGGCCGTCACCGAGCGGCTCGCCGAGTTCGTCGAGCGCAACAGGGGCGTGGTCGAGGAGATCGAGCAGGCGCTGTCCGATCTCTTCGTCAAGCACGCGCTCTACGCCGAGGTGAAGAGCCGGCTGAAGAAGCCGTGGTCGGTGTTCCGCAAGATGGAGACCAAGGCGATCTCCTTCGAGCAGCTGTCCGACATCATCGGCTTCCGCGTCATCGTCGCCAATGTCGAGGATTGCTACCGCGCGCTGGGCGCGATTCACACCGCCTGGTCGATGGTGCCGGGTCGCTTCAAGGACTACATCTCGACCCCGAAGCAGAACGACTACCGCTCGATCCACACCACCATCGTCGGGCCGTCGCGCCAGCGCGTCGAGCTGCAGATCCGCACCCAGGCGATGGACACCGTGGCCGAGTACGGCGTCGCCGCGCATTCGATCTACAAGGACCACGGCGAGAAGGCGAACGGCGGCAACCACGCCGTCTCCAAGGACACCAAGGCCTATGCGTGGCTGCGCCAGACCATCGAGGCGCTGGCCGAGGGCGACAACCCGGAAGACTTCCTCGAGAACACCAAGCTGGAGCTGTTCCAGGACCAGGTCTTCGCCTTCACGCCCAAGGGCAGGCTGATCGCGCTGCCGCGCGGCGCCACCCCCATCGACTTCGCCTATGCCGTCCATACCGACGTCGGCGACACCTGCGTCGGCGCCAAGGTCAACGGCCGTGTCATGCCGCTGATGACCGAGTTGAAGAACGGCGACGAGGTCGAGATCATCCGCTCGAAGGCGCAGGTGCCGCCGGCGGCGTGGGAATCGCTGGTCGTCACCGGCAAGGCGCGCTCGGCGATCCGCCGCGCCACCCGCAACGCGATGCGCAAGCAGTATTCCGGCCTCGGCGCCCGCATCCTCGAGCGCGCCTTCGCCCGTGCCGGCAAGACCTTCTCGCGCGAGGCGATCAAGCCGGTGCTGCACCGGCTCGCCCGCAAGGACGTCGAGGACGTGCTGGCCGATGTCGGGCGCGGCGAGCTGCCGTCGCCGGACGTGCTCAAGGCCGTCTTCCCCGATCACAAGGAGGATCGCGTCGCCACCTCTCCCAAGGTGCGCGAGGAAGGCTGGTTCAACCTGCGCAACGCTGCCGGCATGCTGTTCCAGATTCCCGGCCTGCGCAGCCGCAAGGCGGGTGGCGGCGGCGCGGGCGGCGGCGCGGTGCCGATCCGCGGCGCCCATGGCGACCTGCCGGTGTTCTTCGCGCCGGAGGGCGCTGTGCCGGGCGACCGCATCGTCGGCATCGTCGAGCTCGGCAGGGGCATCACCATCTACCCGATCCAGTCGCCGTCGCTGACCGCCTTCGACGACCAGCCGGAGCGCTGGATCGACGTGCGCTGGGACATCGACGAGGACCACAAGGAGCGCTTCCCGGCTCGCATCTCCGTCACCGCCATCAACGAGCCCGGCTCGCTCGCCTCGATCGCGCAGACCATCGCCGCCAACGACGCCAACATCCACACGCTGTCGATGGCGCGCACCGCGCCCGACTTCACCGACATGATCTTCGACCTCGAGGTCTGGGATCTGAAGCACCTGAACCGGCTGCTTTCGCAGCTCAAGGACAATTCGAGCGTCAGCGCGGCCAAGCGCGTCAACGGATGAGCCGGCGCAGGCAAGGAAGGATCTGAGGAACTCATGAACAAGGACGAAGTGCTCGACGTCTTCCGCGAGGCGGGCGCCATTCTCGAAGGCCATTTCATTCTCACCTCCGGCCTGCGCAGCCCGGTCTTCCTGCAGAAGGCGCGCGTCTTCATGCATGCCGACAAGACCGAGAAGCTGTGCCGGGCGCTGGCCGCCAAGGTGCGCGAGACGGTTCCGGGCCGGATCGACTACGTCGTCGGGCCGGCGGTCGGCGGGCTGATACCGGCCTACGAGACGTCGCGGCATCTCGGCGTCCCCGCCATCTGGGTCGAGCGCGAGAACGGCGAGTTCCGCCTGCGCCGCTTCGAGATCGAGCCCGGCGCGCGCGTCGTCATCGTCGAGGACATCGTCACCACCGGCCTGTCGATCCGCGAGACGGTGGAGTGCATGAGGAAGCTCGGCGCCGAAGTCGCCGCCGCCTGCTGCATCATCGACCGCTCCGCCGGCAAGGCCGATGTCGGCGTGCCGCTGGTGCCGCTGGCGCAGTACGAGGTGCCGGCCTATCCCGCCGACGCGCTGCCACCCGAGCTTGCCGCAATTCCGCCCGTCAAACCGGGTAGCCGCAGCCTATGATCGTCGGAATCGGCAGCGACCTGATCGACATCAGGCGCGTGGAAAAGACGCTGGAGCGCCATGCCGAGCGCTTCATCGCGCGCGTCTTCACCGAGATCGAGAAGGAGAAGTCCGAGCGCCGCAAGGAGCGCGCGGCCTCCTACGCCAAGCGCTTCGCCGCCAAGGAGGCCTGCGCCAAGGCGCTGGGCACCGGCATCGCCCGCGGCGTCTACTGGCGCGACATGGGCGTGGTCAACCTGCCGGGCGGCAAGCCGACGATGCGGCTGACCGGGGGCGCGGCGGTGCGGCTGGCCGAGATCCTGCCGATGGGGCACGGGGCGTTCATCCACCTCACCATCACCGACGACTACCCGCTGGCGCAGGCCTTCGTCGTCATCGAGGCGCGGCTGACCGCCGGCTGACGACCTATTGCGTTGCTCCCGGCCATGCGAGCGGTTAAGACGGGGCGCATTTCACAGAGGACGACATGAGCGTGGCCGACAAATCGCAGAAGAAATCCGGCGGACTTGGCGAGACCGTCAGCGTCATCGTGCAGGCGCTGCTGCTTGCGCTCGTCATCCGCACCTTTCTGTTCCAGCCTTTCTCGATTCCGTCCGGCTCGATGCGTCCGACCCTGCTCGAGGGTGACTACCTGTTCGTGACCAAGTGGGCCTACGGTTATTCCAGGCACTCGCTGCCGTTCTCGCCCAACCTGTTCGAGGGCCGCATCTGGGGCAGCCAGCCCGAGCGCGGCGACGTGGTCGTCTTCAAGTTCCCGCCCAATCCGTCGCTCGACTACATCAAGCGCGTGATCGGCCTGCCCGGCGACCGCGTGCAGATGCGCGAGGGCCAGCTCTTCATCAACGGCGAGCCGGTGAAGCGCGAGAAGACCGGCGAGATCGACAATCCCGACATTACCGAGATGAACCGCCCGGTCGAGGTCTGGCGCGAGACGCTGCCCAACGGCGTGTCCTACGACACGCTCGACCTGACCAAAAACGGCATCGGCGACGACACGCGGGAATTCGTGGTGCCCGAGGGGCATTTCTTCATGATGGGCGACAACCGCGACAACTCCAGCGACAGCCGCTTCTCGGTCGGCTTCGTGCCGGAGGACCACCTCGTCGGGCGCGCCAACATCATCTTCTTCTCCATCGCCGGCCGCGCGAGCCCGCTCGAGATCTGGCGCTGGCCGACCGAGCTGCGCCCCTCGCGCCTGCTCGACATGGTCAGGTAGGGGCGGACATGGCGTGATGGCCGGCAAGCCGCATTCGGACGCCGATCTCGTCGCCTCGGTCGAGGCGATCACCGGCCTTGCCTTTTCCGACACGGCGCTCCTGCGCCGCGCGCTGACCCATGCCAGCGCCGGCGAGGGCAAGGACTACCAGCGGCTCGAGTTCCTCGGCGACAGGGTGCTCGGCCTCGTCGTCGCGCAGATGGTGTTCGAGGCGCATCCCGGCGCGCCGGAGGGTGAGCTGTCGCTGCGCCTGAACGCGCTCGTCAATGCCGAGACGCTGGCCGACATCGCCGACGAGATCGGCCTGTCCGGCCTGATCGTCGCCGGCAGCGAGCTGCGGACGCTGTCGGGCCGCAAGCGCGTCAACCTGCGTTCCGACGTGATGGAGGCGCTGATCGCCGCGCTCTATCT
>JAEZXF010000207.1 GCA_023419995.1 Pseudomonadota bacterium
CAGCTGGCGCGAGGCGACGAGCGGGCCGCCGTCCTTGCGCGAGGCGCGGGGCAGGTGCTCGCGGAGCAGCGCGGCCATGTGGTCGTCGCGGCTGCGGCCGGACTGCCCGCCCATCACCACGGCGACCACCGAGCGGCCGTCGCTGCGCACCGACGTGACGAGGTTGAAGCCCGACGCGCGGGTATAGCCGGTCTTGATGCCGTCCACGCCCTGGACGCGGCCGAACATGCGGTTGTGGGTGCTGATGCGCTGCTTGCCGTAGTTGAAGGAACGCGTGGAGAAATAGTCGTAGCGGCGCGGGAAGTGCTCGCGCAGCGCGACGCCGAGAATGGCCATGTCGCGGGCCGTCGTGTACTGCTGGGCGTTGGGCAGGCCGTGGGCGTTGCGGAACTGCGTCGAGTTCATGCCGAGCTGCCGGGCCTTGGCGGTCATCATCTTGGCGAAATTGGCCTCCGAGCCGCCGATCAGCTCGGCGAGCGCGGTCGAGACGTCGTTCGCCGAGCGGGTGACGAGGGCGCGGACGGCGGTGTCGACGGTGATCGAGCCGCCGGCCTTCACGCCGAGTTTGGTCGGCGGCTCGGAGGCGGCGTTCTTGGAGAACGGCACGCGCGAGTTCTCGGATATCCGGCCGGCCTCGATCGCCTCGAAGACGAGGTAGATCGTCATCATCTTGGTCAGCGAGGCCGGATAGCGCCGGGCGTCGGAATTGCGCGAGAACAGCACCTTGCCGTTGTTGGCGTCGAGGACGTAGGCCGCATAGCGCGAGTCCGCCAAGGCGCTGCCGCCCATGCCCGCGGCGATGAAGCTCGCCGCCAGGAGCACGATGAGAAGCCTTGCATGTCTGGTGAATTGCGAAGGAAAGCTCGCCGCTGCTTTACGCACACTCATACCCGTCACGCTGATCGTTGCTGAAAACCGGACGGCGCCTGTCCACGCCATCACGGTCGACGATAGCGGCGAGGGCGTTACCAATCCGTTTATGGTAACCGGGCCGTTCACCATTTCGATCAACTTCAAATTAACGGGCGCCTCGCCTCCCTCGCGGCCGCGAGCCGGCGTCCCTTGACATTTTGTGCAGTGCAGCATAAATAGGTCGCAACGCATTCGAGATGCGCCACCGCCCCTCATTGAAAGGAACCCAGAATGGTTCAGTCGCTGGAAGACGCCGGCAAGGCCGGCAAGGAATTTTTCGACGCCGGTCTGAAGAACTTCGCCGCGCTGTCGAAGAACGTGCAGGCGCTCGCCGTCGAGGCCACCGAGTACTCCCGCAAGGCCTACGAGGAAGGCGCTGCCGCGTTCGAGCAGCTCACCTCCGCCCGCTCGCTGGAGAAGGCGGTCGAGATTCAGACCGACTACGCCCGCCAGGCCTATGAGGGCTTCGTCGCCCAGGCCTCGCGCGTCAGCGAGCTCTACGCCGAGATCGCCAAGGACGCCTACAAGCCCTTCGAGTCCGTCGTCGCCAAGGCGAAGTGATCTCGACGGCGATTCGCCGTTCCGGACCTTCGGGTCCGGTCACCGAACCCGGCCCGCACCCGCGCGGCCGGGTTTTTGCCGTCAGGAGGGTCCCGGACCGTTCCGCGACGCAGATTTAACCGGCAACCCTCGGATGGCCGTATTGTCAGCGCAAAAGAAGGGCTTAAAATTCGTGCAGGAGTGCCTACATGTCGCACCTTGCGCAGGGTGTGAAGGAAGGATGACGTGACGACCGGCGGGGAAACCATGCGGAGCTTTGCGCCAAGGATGCAAGGCGACGAAGAACGCGGCGGAGGCCCGGGACGGGGCACCGCCGTCATCGCGCGTACGCGTCCGAAGACCAAGAAGCCGTCGCTCTACCGGGTCCTGATCCTGAATGACGACTACACGCCGATGGAGTTCGTGGTCCACGTCCTGGAGCGCTTCTTCCAGAAGGACCGCGAGGCGGCGACGCGCATCATGCTGCATGTCCACAACCACGGAGTGGGGGAATGCGGGGTCTATACATACGAGGTTGCCGAGACCAAGGTGGCCCAGGTGATGGACTTCGCCCGACAGCACCAGCATCCGCTTCAATGCGTGATGGAAAAGAAATGAGGTTCTGAATGCCGGCATTCTCCCAAGGCCTCGAGCGGGCGCTCCATCAGGCGCTCACCTTCGCCAACGAACGCCACCACGAATACGCGACGCTGGAGCACCTGCTTCTGGCGCTGATGGACGACGCCGACGCGGCCGCCGTCATGCGGGCCTGCAACGTCAATCTCGACGAGCTGAAGCAGACCGTCCTTGCCTATATCGACACCGAGCTGGACAACCTCGTCACCGGCTACGACGAGGATTCCAAGCCCACGGCCGGCTTCCAGCGCGTCATCCAGCGCGCGGTGATCCACGTCCAGTCCTCCGGCCGGGAGGAGGTCTCGGGCGCCAACGTGCTCGTCGCCATCTTTGCCGAGCGCGAGAGCCACGCCGCCTACTTCCTGCAGGAACAGCAGATGACCCGCTACGACGCGGTCAACTACATCTCCCACGGCATCGCCAAGCGCCCGGGCTCGTCCGAGTCGCGCGCGCCGCGCGGCGCCGAGGAGGAAAGCCCCGGCCAGCAGGGCGGCGAGGGCGAGGAAGGCCGCAAGAAGCAGCAGCAGGACGCGCTGACCGCCTATTGCGTCGACCTGAACGCCAAGGCGCGCGCCGGCAAGATCGACCCGCTGATCGGCCGCGACAGCGAGATCAGCCGCACCATCCAGGTGCTGTGCCGCCGCTCCAAGAACAACCCGCTCTATGTCGGCGACCCCGGCGTCGGCAAGACGGCGCTCGCCGAGGGCCTGGCCAAGCGCATCGTCGAGGGCGACGTGCCCGAGGTGCTGCTCAACGCCACCATCTTCGCGCTCGA
>JAEZXF010000252.1 GCA_023419995.1 Pseudomonadota bacterium
GGCGAGAACATGCTCGTCATCCATCCCGACGAGTGCATAGACTGCGGCGTGTGCGAGCCGGAATGCCCGGCCGACGCCATCAAGCCCGACACCGACCCCGGGCTGGAGAAATGGCTGGAGATCAACACCGAGTACGCTTCCCGGTGGCCGAACATAACCCAGAAGAAGGAGCCGCCCGCCGACGCCAAGGAGTGGGACGGCGTGGCCGGCAAGTTCGAGGAGCACTTTTCGCAGGAGCCCGGTTCGGGCGACTAGCTGGAAAGCGCCCGGTTCGGGCGACCGAGCGGGAAAGCGCCCTTCCGGGCGGCCGGGGCGTTTTGCGGGCCGGACCGAGTCACCGGCGCAAGGCGGCTTGACTGCCGCCGGGCGGGCGCATTGTTCGCTCCTGCGGCAAATTGTTGATTCTTTCCACTTTTTATGGTAGACAGTCTGAACATGCCGATGGCAGGCGTCAACCAATTGCACAAGCGTCCTAATCATTGAAAGGCTGACACGCATCCAGGACCGGAAAACCGGGCCGGATGGGCGCGTTCGCGCCATGTCCCGGCTTCGGCGGTTTTCGGAAAGTGTCGCTTGGCCTTCCGCGCTCTTGCATTGGGTCAGTTCCTGCCGATCGGCGGGCCGGCATTCCGGCCGCCATCCTAGACGCGCGCCGCGTCGGCGCGCGGCACAACAAGGAGTACAGGGCGTATGGCAAACCAGCAGAAGAAGGCCGCGACCAGGCAGGGCTTCAAGACCGGCGAATTCGTCGTCTATCCGGCGCACGGCGTCGGCCAGATCGTCGCCATCGAGGAGCAGGAGGTCGCCGGGCACAAGCTGGAACTCTTCGTCATCGACTTCCAGAAAGACAAGATGCGCCTGAAGGTGCCGGTCGCCAAGGCGACGTCGATCGGCATGCGCAAGCTTTCCGAGACCGACTATGTCGACCGCGCGCTCAAGGTGGTGCAGGGCCGCGCCCGCGTGAAGCGGACCATGTGGTCGCGCCGCGCGCAGGAATACGATGCCAAGATCAATTCGGGCGACCTGATCTCGATCTCCGAGGTGGTGCGCGACCTCTACCGGGCCGAGAACCAGCCGGAGCAGTCCTATTCGGAGCGCCAGCTCTACGAGGCCGCGCTCGACCGCATGGCGCGCGAGATCGCCGCCGTCAACAAGATGTCGGACACCGAGGCCGTGCGGCTGATCGAGGCGAACCTCAACAAGGGCCCGCGCCGCGGCAAGGCCGACAACGAGGAAGCCGAGCAGGAAGAGGCCGCGTAAGGCGGCCCGCCAGACAACGGCGGAATACGGGAACCCGGCCGCGAGGCCGGGTTCTTTCGTTTCGGGCCGGCGGCGGATGCGGGCGGCCGCCGCCTCCGCCTCGCGGGAAGGGCCGCGGCGCGCTCCCGGAGGGGGCCTTTTCGGTGCCCGCCATCGGGAAAACCATGGAACCTTTCGCCGGGCCGGCGCGTATTTCTGGCTGACGGGGCGCACCGGCGCGGTGCGCCGGCAGGAGCCAGCACCATGGACGATCCGGCAAAGCGGGACTTGATCCGTCAGGCGATGAAGGCGCCCTATCTGGAGCGGGAGGAGGAACACGCCCTCGCGCTGCGCTGGAAGGAATTGCGCGACCAGGACGCGCTCAACCGCATCACCATCGCCCACATGCGGCTGGTCATCTCCATGGCCGGCCGGTTCCGCCATTTCGGCCTGCCGGCCGTCGACCTGATCCAGGAAGGGCATGTCGGCCTGCTCGAGGCGGCGGCCCGCTTCGAACCCGACCGGCAGGTGCGGTTCTCGACCTATGCGGCATGGTGGATCCGCGCCGCCATGCAGGACTTCATCCTGCGCAACTGGTCGATCGTGCGCGGCGGCACGTCCTCGGCGCAGAAGGCGCTGTTCTTCAACCTGCGGCGGCTGCGGGCGCGGCTGGCGCGCGAGCGGCGCGACGCCCCGCGCGAGGAACTGCACCGCGAGGTGGCGGATGCGCTCGGCGTGCGCCTGGTCGACGTCGCGGCGATGGATGCGCGGCTGTCGGCAGCCGACGCCTCGCTCGACGCGCCGCTTCCCGGCGAGGACGGCGCCATGTCGGGGATGATGGATCTCCTCGTCTGCGACGATCCGCTGCCCGACGAGGTCGCCGGCAAGGTGATCGACGACGAGCGCCGGGCCTGCTGGCTCGACGAGGCGCTGTCGACGCTCAGCGCTCGCGAGCTGAGGATCATCCGCGAGCGCCGGCTCTCCGAGGAAGGGGCGACGCTGGAGGCGCTCGGCGAGACGCTGGGCATCTCCAAGGAGCGCGTGCGCCAGATCGAAAGCCGGGCGCTGGAGAAGCTGCGCGTCGCGCTGACGCGCATCGACCCCGACATGATGCGGAATGCGGCATGAATTCAAGGGAGTAGGGGAACAGGGGAGTAAGGGAAGGATAGGATCGCCGGTAGCGGCGGCATTTTTCCCTACTTCCCTGCTCCCTTACTCCCCCGATTTCCCTATTTGTCCGTGATGATCTTGACGCGCGCGCCGGCCGAGACCGTCGCGCCGGTGCCGAGCGCGTTGATCAGCCGGAACATCTCCAGCTTGCGATCGACGCCTTCCATCTGCGCCGCCAGCGTGGCGACGGTGTCGCCGGGCTTCGCCGTGACGACGCGGATCTTGAGCGGCTTCAACGCCTCGCGCTCGCCGGGGGCGAGCGTGCGAAACGAGTCGCGCACCGTCGCCGCCACGCGGTCGAGGGCGTTGCTGGTGGCCGGCACGGCGGTCAGCAGGCGGTAGACCTGGCCGTTGGCGCGCACCACGGTGACGTCGAACTGCCATTTGTCGGCGCGGGCGCGGGCGCTGACCGCCTCGTTGCCGTTGACAGTCAGGGGCCGGACGCTGGCGGCGTCGAGGCCGGCGACCCAGCCCGAGCGCACGTAGTCGGAAAGCGGCACGCGCTGATCGAGCTGCACCCCGTCGAAGCGGATCGCCATATCGCCGGGGCCGGTCGCGGTGACGGCGGCGGCGGAATTGTCGATGACGAAGCCCTCCGGCACCGAGAACGACACGCCGAGCTGCGGATGCAGGAAGGTGCGGCCGCGGACGTAGCCTTCCTGCGGCGTGTCGCCGAACAGCATGCCGTCGATGCCGTCGAGGAAGGGGTTGCGGTCGCGCTGTCCCGTGCCGGGCGGTGCGAACTGCCGCGCGTGGCGCTGGGCGAGCTCGATGCGCTGCGGTGCGTTGGGATGGCTGGAGAGGAAATCGAGGCCCTCGTCGGTCTGGCCGGTGACGTTGCGCGAGGCGCTGTAGGCGTCCATGGCCTGCAGGAAGCGGGCCGCGGCGAACGGGTCGTAGCCGGCGCGGGCGATGGCGCGGATGCCGATGGCGTCGGCCTCCAACTCCTGGTTGCGCGAGAACTGGGCCAGCCGCAGCTTGCCGCGCACCAGCGCCACCCGGGCCGACGGGTCGCCGCCGAGCACGTCGTTGACCACCCGGCTGGCGAGGACCTCTTCGGCTTCCTTCTGCTGGCGCTGGATGCCGTGGTTGGCGGTCACGTGCGCCATCTCGTGCGCCAGCACCGCGGCGATCTCGGCCGAATCGTTGGCCAGCGCCAGCAGGCCGCGGGTGACGTAGAGATAGCCGCCCGGCAGCGCGAAGGCGTTGATCGCCGGCGAGTTGAGGATGGTGATCTGGTAGGTCTGGTTCGGGTTCTCGGGGTCGAGCGTCAGCGAGCCGACGACGCGCGCCACCATGCGCTCGAGCTTGGCGTCGGAATATTCGCCGCCATAGGTGGCGAGGATGCGCGGATGCTGCTCGCGCGCCAGAGCGGCCATGCGGTCGTTGCGGGTGACGGTGTCGACCGTGACCGGGTTGGACGAGGGGCGGAAGGCATCGTCGGAAACGCCGGTCAGCGCCTGGCAGCCGGCCAGCAGCAATGCGAGCGCGAGCAGGGGCGCGCCGCGCCTCAGGCTGCGGGCCGGCGAGGGGGGCGTCCGGTCCTTCAGTCTGTTCTGCGTCGGGATCGGCAGAGCGGCGTCCTTTCCAACGGGTTCCGGGCGTGCAAGCGGCTGCAGGTCCGAGCTTGCAGGCCCGCCTATGTCATTTCCCTTAAGGAAACAACCCGGCTGCTGAGTCTGGCCA
>JAEZXF010000413.1 GCA_023419995.1 Pseudomonadota bacterium
CGGGCGACCCCGGCGGCCGGGAAAGGCCATATCGGCCGGCTGTTGCGGGATTCGATTCGGATACAGCCGCCAGCCGCGCCGGTCAGCCGCGGCTCGCGTAGCGGGCGAAGGCCGACGGCAGGTCCTCGCGGGTCACGCCCGCGCCGAGGAGGAACGACAGCAGCAATCTCGCCTTGAGGCCGCCGATTTCCCCGCCATGGATCACGCCGCGGCGCAGGAGGTCCATCTCCGAGCCCGGGAAATCGTAGGTGCGAGTGAAGACCGGGCCGGAGGCGACGCGGGTGCTGAGCACGACGGGCATGGCCGCCGCCAGCTCCTCCAGCGGCGCGACCAGGACGTCGGGCACGTGCCCCGCCCCCATCGCCTCGACCACGAGGCCGCCATAGCCGAGCTCCGGCAGGCGCGGCAGGATGCGGCCGTCGTCGCCGAGGGATGCGGTGAGGAGCGCCACCGGCACGGTGCCCCGCACGCTGGCGATGGCGATCGGCTCCACGCGGATCGGCCGAGCGGCGAGGCGCACGCGGTTCTCGACCACATAGCCGATCGGGCCGCTTCCGACGGATTCGAACGCCGAGGGAAGATGGGTGCTGGCCTTCTGCACCCGGCAGGCGGCGTGGATCGTGTCGTTGAGGACGACGACCGTGCCGAGGCCCCGCGCCTCGGGCGACGACGCCACGACCGTCGCGGCGAGCAGATTGGCCGGACCGTCGGCGCCGGGCGCGCCGGCGCCGCGCATCGCGCCGACGACGACAACCGGCTTGTCGCCGGCGACGAGCAGGTCGAGCACGAAGGCGGTTTCCTCGATCGTGTCGGTGCCCTGGACGACGATCGCCCCGGCGAGATCCCCGGCCGCGAGCCGCTCGCCGAGCAGGAGCGCCACGTCGCGCAGGTGGGACAGCGTCAGCGACGCGCCGGGCAGCCGGAACGGCGAGATCGCCTCTATCTCGGCGATGTCCTTCAGCGCGGGAACAGCGGCCACGAGGTCCGCGCCCGTCAGCGTCGGGGCGATCCCGCCGCCGGCGCCCGGCGTCATCGTGATCGTTCCTCCGAGCGAAACGAGCAGCACACGCGGCAACGTCATGACGGCCTCTCCTCTATGTCGTCGGGCGGCACGGCCGGTCCGCAGCACCGTCCCCGCCCTGGCGGGTCTGTTCCCTGTACCAGTCGAGGATTTCCGCGCCGGTCCACATCACGACGCCCTCCTTCGACAGAATATAGTCGTAGAGCATTTCGAGATATTTTATCCGGTGCGGCGCGCCGGTCAGGTAGGGATGGATCGAGATCGCCATCACGCGCGGCACGGTCGCGCCTTCCTGATGGAGCCGGTCGAACTGGTCCTTGCCGCGCCGGTAGATCTCGTCGGAGGGCGACTGCTGGATCGCGGTCATCACCACGTCGTTGATCTCGACCGTATAGGGCACAGAGACGATTTCGCCGGCCCGGGTGCGAAGCCCCACCGGCTGGTCGTCGAGCACCCAGTCAGCGACATACTCGATGCCCGCCTCGGCCAGGAGGTCGAGCGTCTCGTCGGTCTCGGTCAGGCCGGGGCTCTCCCAGCCGCGCGGCGGCTTGCCGGTAAAGGCGCGGATCGCCTCGATGGTCGAGGCGATGGCCGCCTTCTGGTCCTCGACTCGGTGCATGGGCTGCTGGACGAAGCCGTGGCCCATGAAGTCCCAGCCGGCATCGAGCGCGGCCTGACAGACCTGCGGATAGAGCTCGCACACCGTGCCGTTGACGGCGAAACTCGCCTTGATGTTGCGTGCCGCAAGCGCCTCGTGGAAGCGCCAGAAGCCGACGCGCATGCCGTATTCGTGCCACGCCCAGTTGGGCACGTCGGGCAGCAGCGGCTGGCCCATCGGCGGCGGCAGCACCGTGCGCGGCATCGGCCCGGTCGGCCGCCAGTTCTCGGCGTTGACGATGGTCCCCACCGCGCCGCGCGCATTGCCCGGCAGCGTCAGCGGCCTGCGGTCGGTGATCGGCGAATAGTCGAGACGCTGGCGCAGCGTCGCGCCCGTATCCTGCCCGGTCATGGCTCAACCCTCCCCGAGAAGCGAAAGCGCGGTGCCGCCGGCGATCCGGGCGCGCTCGTCGGCGTTCAGGCCCGGCGCGTCGGCAATCGTCTTCAGCGGCGTCTCGTCGCCCATGTCGAAGGGCGCGTCGGTGCCGAGGAACACCTTCTCCGCGCCGACCAGCCCGGCGAGGAAAGAGACCGCCTGCGGCTCGAACACCACCGTGTCGAAATAGAACCGGCGCAGAAGCTCCAGCGGCGAGGTCTGCGAGCGCGCGCGCGTCTCGCCGCGCACAGCATGGCCGTGGACGAGGCGGCCGATCTGGTAGGGCACGAAGCCGCCGCCATGCGCCAGCCCGATCTTCAGCTCCGGCAGGTCGTCGAGCGTGCCGCTGAACATCAGGTCGGCGACCATCAGCGCGGTCTCCAGCGGGTTCCCGATCAGGTTGGTGAGGTAGTAGTCCTCGAGCCCCGCCTTGTTGCCGATGTAATAGGGATGGGTCAGCACGAACACGCCCAGCTCCTCGGCGCGGCGCAGCACCGGGCGGAAGCGCGGGTCGCTGAGCTTGACACCCTCGATGCCGGTGCCGATCTCCACGGCGCGGAAGCCGTGGACGGAATGGATGCGCTCCAGCTCGGCGACGGCCGCTTCCGGATGCTGCATCGGCAGGATGCCCATGCCGCGCAGCCGCTCCGGGCGGGCGGCAACCATGTCGGCGACGCCGTCGTTGACCAAGGACGTCACCTCGACGGCCAGCGCCTCGTCGGCCCAGTAGGTGAAGGTCGGCGGCGCGGGCGACAGCACCGACACGTCCAGCCCCTTGCGGTCCATCGCCGCGATCTTGGCGGAAACGTCGGTGAACTCGGGAAACAGCGGATAGACGTAGCCCTGCTCGTGGACGACCTTGCGCCCCTCGCCGGCGCCGTCGATGCGCGCCATCAGGCGCGACGGCTGCTTCTGGATCGCCTCGATGAAGGCGCGCGGGATGACGTGGCTGTGAAAATCGATGTTCATGGCTCTAGCTGTAGCGTTTCGGCTGGCCGTCGTCGGCGTACCAGTCGAACGCCGCGTCGGAGAGATTGACGATGATGTTCTGGATCTCGGTGTATTCCTCGTAGGCGACGAGGCCGTTCTCGCGCCCGATGCCGCTCATCTTGAACCCGCCCCAGGGCGAGGCGGGGTCGATGCGGTGATGGTCGTTGATCCAGGTGATGCCCGAAAGCAGGCGGTGGGCGACGCGGTGGCCGCGCGCGATGTCGCGGGTCCAGATGCTGGTCGCCAGCCCGAACTCGGTGCCGTTGGCGATGGCGACGGCCTCGTCTTCCGTGTCGAACGGGATGACGCAGACAACGGGGCCGAAGATCTCCTCCTGCGCGATCCGCATCTCGGGTTTCACGTCGGTGAAGATCGTCGGCAGCATGTAATAGCCGTTGTCGAACGCCGCCCCTTCCGGCCGCCTGCCGCCGAAGGCGAGCGTCGCGCCGTCTTCCTCTATGCCGATCTTCACGTAGGTCTCGACCGTCTGGCGCTGGCGCGCCGAGACCATCGGGCCGAGCTGGGTCGCCGCGTCCTGCGGGTCGCCGAGCTTGATATGCCCCGCCCGCTCGACCAGACGCGCCACGACCTGATCGTGGATCGAGCGGTGGACGAGAAGCCGCGAGCCCTGCACGCAGGTCTGCCCGGTGGCGATGAACGAGGCGAACAGCGTCGCTGAGACGACGCGCTCGACATCCATGTCGCCGAAGGCGATGACGGCGGCCTTGCCGCCGAGCTCGGCCGCGACCTTGACGAGATTGCCGCCCGCCACCGACGCCACGCGGCGGCCGGTCTCGGTGCCGCCGGTCAGGTCGATTTTGGCAATGCGGCGCGACGAGGTGAGCGCTAGCCCGGCGGTCGCGCCGAAGCCCGGCACCACGTTGTAGACGCCGTCGGGCACGCCCGCTTCCTTCAGCACCTCGCCGAGAAGCAGCGGCGTGATCGGCGCAAGCTCGGACGGCTTGACCACCATCGCGTTGCCGGCGGCGAGCGAGGGGGCGACCTTCTTGGTCAGGATCAGCAGCGGATGGTTCCACGGCGTCACGTGGCCGACGACGCCGAGCGGCACGCGCCGCGTATAGTTGAGATACTGGCCGGCGAAGGGCGGCACGGTGTCCTCGTGCGTGCGCGCCACCGCGCCGAAATAGGAGAACCATTCCGGCAGGCGCGAAAGCTGCGCCGTCATCTCGCGCCGCGCCCGGCCGATCTGGTCGATCTCGATCGACACCAGCTCCGGCAGGCGGCGGCGCAGGATCTCGGCCGCCCGGTGCATGACGTCGCCGCGCTCCGCCCCGGTCAGGCCGGCCCAGACGGGAAAGGCGCGCCCGGCGGCGTCGATCGCCGCCTCGATGTCGGCGGCATCGCCTTCGGCCACCTCGGCGAAGATCTCGCCGTTCTTCGGGTGCTCGACGCCGAAGGTCTTGCCCGAGACGGCGGCGCGGTAGGCGCCGTCGATGAACAGGCCCCAGTTCTTCTTCATGTGCTTCACTCCGTAAAGGCGCGGGCCCACGCCCCGGCGGGGCGCGGCCTCACCCGACGATCGCGCGTCTCAGTGGACGACGAGATACTTCAGCAGCGCGCTCTGGTCCTCGCGGATGTCGGCGGCCGCCGCCTCGTGGACGATGCGGCCCGTCTCCATCACATAGGCGCGGTCGCACACCGAAAGGGCGCTGTAGAGGTTCTGCTCGACGAGCAGGATGGCGAGGCCGGTCTTGCCGAGCTCGGCGATGATCTTCTCCAGATGCTGGACCATCACCGGCGCCAGCCCTTCGGACGGCTCGTCCATCAGCACCAGCTCGGGATCGATCATCAGCGCGCGTCCGACCGCCAGCATCTGGCGCTCGCCGCCGGAAAGCTGGTTGCCGCGGTGGCCGCGCCGCTCGGCGAGCCGCGGGAACATCTCGAACACCTTGTCGACCGTCCAGCCGTCCTTGACGCTCGCCGGCTTCAGCATCGTCAGGTGCTCGGTGACCGAGAGCGACGGGAACAGCCTGCGGCCTTGCGGCACCAGCGCGATCTTGCGCTGGGCGACGTCGTGCGGCCTGAGCCCGCGCAGTTCCTTGCCCTGCCACTGGATCGAGCCTTCGCGCACCTGCGGCTGCGACAGACACATGATGGAACGGATCAGCGTCGTCTTGCCCATGCCGTTTCGGCCGAGCAACGCGACGACCTCGCCCGCCTTCACGTTCATGGTGACGCCGTTGAGCACGTGCGCCTCGCCGTAGAAGCTGTGCACATCCCTGACTTCAAGCATGGTCGCGCGCCTTTCCGAGATAGACGTCCTGGACCTTCTGGTCCTGGCTGATCGCCTCCGGCGAGCCCTCGGCGAGGAACTCGCCGTTGTTCAGGCAGGTCACCCAGTCGACGAGCTTGAGGACGAGGTCCATGTCGTGCTCGATCAGGATCATGGTCAGGTCGCGCGGCAGCGACTTGATGATGTCGGAGACGATGACGCGCTCGGCAGGCGAAAGGCCCGCCGCCGGCTCGTCGAGCAGCAGCAGCTTCGGCTTCGTCACCAGCGCCATCGCCATTTCGAGCTGGCGCTGCTCGCCGTAGGAAAGCTCGCGCACCGCAGCACCGGCGCGCTCGTTGAGCCGCGACATCGACAGCGCCGCCTCGATGCGCTCCCTGTCGTCGCCGGTGAGGCGCGAGGTGCCGAGCAGCGAGAACTTGCGCGGCGAGGTGCCGAGGAGCGCAAGCTGCATGTTCTCGGAAACGGTCAGGTTCGGGAACAGGTTGGTGATCTGGAACGTGCGGCTCATGCCGAGCCGCGCCCGCGCGTGGGCGGACTTCCTCGACACGTCCGTGCCGTTGAAGGTCACGCGCCCCGTCGTCGGCGGGTAGAGCCCGGTGATGGCGTTGAACAGCGTGGTCTTGCCGGCGCCGTTGGGGCCGATGATCGCACGCCTTTCTCCGCCTTTCACGGAAAGGGACACGTCGTTGACGGCCTTCAGCGCACCGAAGGCGACGACGACATTTTCGAGGATAAGGGCAGATTCAGACACGTTCGCTCGCTTCTCCCGAGGACCGGGGAGGCACGGACGCCTCCCCGGACGATCACGGAACTACTTCTTGATGCCCTGGTAATCGCGGGAGAAGGCCGGCGCCTTCAGGTATTCCTGCGGGTCGTAGGTCCAGAACTGCGAGACCTGCGGATAGGTCTCGATCGGCACGTTCCAGTACTTGCCGTCGGCGTTCTTCTCCACCTTGCGGATGTAGACGTCGTAGACCGGGTTGCCGAAGTCGTCGAACTTCACCGGACGGCCGAGCGGCGAGTTGGTCAGCTCGCTGCCGAGCACGGCGTCGATGAAGGCGTCTCGGTTCGAGATGTCGCCGCCGAGCGCCTCGATCACCTGGCCGACCCACAGCGCGCCGGAGTAGTGCGAGAAGCCGTAGAGCGACGGCATCTTGCCGTACTTGGCGCTGTAGGCTTCGACGAACTTGCTCGTCTCCGGATTGTCCGAGCCTTCCGCGAAATGCGCCGACGAGATGATGCCGTCGCATTCCTCGCCCAGCGTGCGGATCACCGACTGGTCGGTGAAGTTCTGCGCGCCGAGGAGCGGCAGCGCGCCCTTGAGGCCGAAGTCCGAGTACTGCTTCATGAAGCGCGCCGCGTCGGCGCCCAGCTCCATCGCGAACACGGCATCGAGGTCCATGCTGGCGAGCTGGCCGATATAGGGGCTGAAGTCGGCGGTGTTGAGCGGGTTCCAGAGCTGACCGACGATCTCGCCGCCGCCCTCCGAGAACACCTGGGCGAAGCCGGCGCACTGCTCATGCCCGAACGAGTAGTCCTGGGCGATGGTGGCGATGCGCTTGTAGCCCTGCTTCAGCGCCCAGTCGGCGAGCGGCCGGGGCATCTGGCTGGCCGTGTAGCCGGCGACGCGGATGACGTTGCGGATGCGCTGGCGCTGGGTCAGGTCGTCGGCGGCGATGACCGGGATGAAGTACGGCGTGCCGTTGTCCTTGACGTAGTTGGCGACGGCAAGGCCGGTGTTGGCGAGCAGGTTGCCGAACAGGAAGTCCACCTTCTCCTGCTCGACGAGGCGGCGCGCCTTCTGCAGCGAGGTGTCGGGGTTGCCCGCGTCGTCCTCGATGATGACCTCGCTCACGCGGCCGGCGCTGGCGTTGCCGCGCTCCGCGAAGCACATGTTGAAGCCCTCGACGATCTCGCGGCCGCCGGCGGCCCCGACGCCGGAGAGCGGCGCCATCAGGCCGATGCGGATCGGCGCGTTCTGGGCGCGCAGAATAGACGGCATGGAGAGCGTTCCGAACGCGGACGCCGTCAGCACGGCTCCGGTCGACTTGAGAAATTGCCTGCGTTCCATTGTGTTACTCCTCCGGTGTGTTTTTGAAGACGGGATTTCAGGATTTGCGGCGGGGTCGGAAGATCTTGCGCAGCGCGCCGAGAACCCCTTCGGGCGCGAAGATCATCGTGGCGATGAACATGAAGCCCAGCACCATCGGCCAGCGCGCGGTGTACTGGCTGACGAAGTTTTCGAGCAGGATGATCGCCGCCGCGCCAATGAACGCGCCGAACAGCGTGCCGACGCCGCCGATGATCGCCATCAGCAGGCCCTCGACCGACTGCGAGAGCTGGACGGTGGACGGGCTGACGAAGTTGTTGAACAGCGCGTAGAGAGCGCCCGCCACGCCGGCGAAGAAGCCCGTCACCGTGAAGGCGATGAACATGTGCGTGGCGCAGCCGTAGCCGAGGCTGCTCATGCGGCTCTCGCTGTCGCGGATGCCGCGCAGCGTCAGGCCGAACGGCGACTGCACGAACCGCCAGATGACGACGGCGAGCGCGACGATGACGCCGAGGCAGGCATAGAAGAAGACTATCGGGTCGGCGACGATCGCCGGGCGACCGACGCCGCGCAGGCCGTTCTCGCCGCCGCTGATGCTGGTCCAGCGCAGCGCCACGCCCCACACGATCATGCCGAGGGCGAGCGTCAGCAGCAGGAAATAGACGCCGGACACCCGCATGGCCAGGAGGCCGTAGCCGGCGGCGAGCAGCGTCGCCGCCAGCACGCCGAGCGCGATGCCCGCCCACACCGAGCCGCCGAGCACCGACGTCCAGTAGATGACGACATAGGTCGACGCGCCGAAGATGGCGCCGTGGCCGAGCGAGGTGCGGCCGGCGAAGCCCGCGAGCACGTCGATCGACATCGCCAGCAACGCGAAAATCAGGATCTCGGTCGCGACGCTGACCTGGTAGCTCGACGCAACGAAGGGCAGCAGGCCGAAGACCACGAGGACGATGGAAAGGGCGACGATTGCCGGCCTGTTTCTGGTGAAGCCGTCGGAGAGCATCATGCGGCCTTTCCGAAGAGACCAAGCGGACGGAAGGCGAGGATGATGGCCATCGGTCCGAAGATGACGAAGTAGGCGAGTTCGGGGAACATGACCTGGCCGATCGTGTTGAGCAGCCCGACGAGGAGCGACCCGACGGCCGCGCCGAGAAGGCTGCCGCGCCCGCCGATGATGACGACGGCGAGCGAGAAGACGAGAATCTCGGAGTCCGCCGTCGGGTAGAGCGTCAGGAACGCCCCGCCGACCACGCCGCCGAGCCCCGCCAGCGAGGCGCCGAGCATGAAGGTGGCGAGGAAGACGCGGCGGATGTTGATGCCCATGGCCTCGACCATCTCCGCGTCGTCGACGCCGGCGCGGATCAGGGCGCCGAGGCGGGTGCGGTTGAGCATCAGCCACAGGGCGATGAACACGACGATGCCCAGCCCGAGCACGAACAGGCGGTACTTCGGATAGAACACGCCGCCGATCCTGGTGGCCCCGCGCAGCATCTCCGGCACCGGCACCGAGAAGGTGTCGCCGCCCCACAGCACCAGCGCCAGGTCGTTGAGCACGAAGGCGACGCCGAGCGTGAGCAGCACCTGCCGCAGCTCGAAGCCGCGCACGAAGCGCAATAGCCCCTCGTCGAGCACGACGCCCATCACTGCGACGCACAGCATCGAGGCGAGGACGCCGAGGAAGAAGTTGCCGGTCGCGCCGGCGACCGTGTAACCGACATAGCCGCCGAAGAGATAAAGCGCGCCGTGGGCGAGGTTGACGATGCGCAGCAGCCCGAAGATCAGCGTGAAGCCGGAAGCCACGATGAACAGGAGCGACGCGAAGGTCAGCCCGTTCAGGAACTGGATGAGGTTGAGACCGCCCACCTCATGCTCCCTTCAGCGCGTCGGGCCGCTGGCCGAGATACCAGTCGTAGATCTCCTCGCCGGTCCAGAACGCGACGTCCGGCAGCCGGCTGATCTTCTCGAGGATGCGGCGGAAATGCGCCGCCCGGTGCGGCGCGCCCATGATGTAGGGATGCACCACCAGCGCCATGACGCGGGCCGAGCTGGCGCTGTCGTGATAGAACTGCTCGAACTGGTCCATGGCGCGGTCGTGATACTCGCTCGCCTTGTGATGCTGGATCAGCATCATGGCGACGTCGTTGCACTCCTGCGTGTAGGGCACGTTGACGATGGGCTTCGTGCGCGTCTTGAGCACGACCGGCTCGTCGTCGAGCACCCAGTCGCAGACATACTCGAACCCCTCCTCGACCAGGAGGTCGGGCGTCTCCCACGTCTCGGTGAGGCCCGGCCCGAGCCAGCCGCGCGGCCGCTTGCCGGTGAAGGCCTTGATGGCCTCGGCGGTGGCGCGGATGTCGGCGCGCTCGTCCGGCACCTTCTGCATGTTCTTCTGGCCGAAGCCGTGGCCCATGAACTCCCAGCCGCGCTCGAGCGCTGCGCGCGAGATCGCCTCGTAGGTGGTCACCGCCTTGCCGTTGATGGCGAGCACGGCCTTGATGCCGTGGTTGTCGAGGATTTCGAGCAGCCGCCAGAAGCCGACGCGGTTGCCGTATTCGTGCCAGGCCCAGTTCGGGATGTCCGGCGAGGGCGAGCCGCCCGCCGGCGGCGTCAGCACCGTGCGCGGCATGGTCTCCTTCGGATCCCATTCCTCGATGTTGACGATGACCCACACGACCATGCGCTTGCCGTCGGGAAGCTTCAGCGGCTCGCGCTCGGTGATCGCGGAAAACGAAATGCGCTCCGTAGGCAGCATCGGGGTCACTCCTCCCTCGGACCGATTGCAAAGGACAGGGGCGAAAGCCCCTCGACGGTGGCCACGACCCGGTCGCCGGGAACGATGGCGCCGACGCCGGCCGGCGTGCCGGTCATGATGATGTCGCCCGGCAGCAGCCGGTACTGCGCGGAAAGCCGCGAGACGATCTCCAGCGGGTTCCAGATCATCTGGGCGAGGTCGCCGCGCTGCCGCTCCTCGCCGTTGACGGCGAGGCTGATCGCGCCGGCCAGCTTGTGGCCGGTCCCGGCAACGGGGTGGATCGTGCCGCAGGCGGCCGAGTGGTCGAAGCTCTTGCCGATCTCCCAGGGCAGCCCCTTCTTGAAGGCTTCCCTCTGGCGGTCGCGCCGGGTCAGGTCGACGCCGGCCGCGTAGCCGAAGACCACCTCGCCGGCCTCTTCGACCGACAGATTGTATCCCGGCGCGCCGATCGCCACGACCAGCTCGCCCTCGAACTGGAAGTCGTCGGTCGTCGGCGGGTACGGCACCACCGCGCCGTCGGAGACGATGGAATCCCGCGGCTTCTGGAAGAAGAACGGCGGATCGCGCTCGTCCCCTTCCTTCATTTCCCGGATATGGTCCAGATAGTTGCGCCCGACACAGTAGACGCGGCGAACCGGGAAACGATCCTCGCTTCCCGCGACGGCGAGCGCGACGACGACAGGCTCAAACACAAATCCCACGCGAATTCCCTCACGACAGATCGGCCTCCCGCGCCGGGCGGATTTGCCGGCAGGGGTGCATTTCGATGCCTGAACGCTATATACATTTTTCGGTTAGTCAACATGGATTGTGTACATTTTTCCACACCCTATGCCGGAAGGGAAACCGGTGTAGAATTGCCGCCATTCCGGCTGGAAGGTGCATATTTTTTACCAAAGCCGCTATATTCTGCGGCTCGATATGGTAGGGATGGGAACGGGCGGAGGGATAGAAAAGTATCCAATGGTGAAAGATAGCGTGGTCGATTCTGAATCAACGACGCGGAGTGTATCCATTACGGAGGCGCTTCGCTGCTCCATCCTGGCCGGCGAGTTCGCACCCGGAGAGCGGATGCTCGAGGTCCATCTGTCCGAGCGCCTCAACGTCTCGCGCACGCCGATTCGCGCCGCCCTCCAGTCGCTGGCCGGCGAGGGTCTCCTGGTCCACAGCCCCAACCGCGGCTACTACGTGCGCGAGTTCAGCCTCGACGACATCGTCCAGGCCTACGAGATCCGCGCCGTTCTGGAAGGGCTGGCGGCGAAGCGCGCCTCGCAGATCGGGCTGACCCGGGAGTTGATGGTGGCGGCGGAGAAGGCCCTGCGCGACGGCGACCGGCTGATCGAGAAGGGCCAGTTCACGCCGGAGGACCGCAGCACCTACGGCAGGATCAACACCGCCTTCCACGACGTCATCCACACCGCGGGCCGCTCGAGCATGATCAAGAACATGCTGCGCGTGTCCCAGCAGATCGCGCCCTCGTCCCACCACAACGTCATCGCCTTCGAGCATCGCGACGTCAGGCGCAGGCATGACGACCACCACCGCATCTACGAGGCGATCCTGTCGCGGGACGGCGGCCGCGCCGAGATGCTGATGCGGGACCACGTCGAGAGCGTCAAGCTCTCGCTGATCCGCACCCTGCATACCGAGCTGCCGGCCTAGCCGCCGCCGGAAGCGGGAGCCCGCCTTCCGGCGCAGCGACAGGCTGGAACGGGGGAAGCGCATCGGGCCGGGAGCATGAGCATGCCCACCGGCGACGTCGGTTTGCCCGCCCTATGCTTCGCCGGCCGACCGGCGGCCATGCCATTCCGCGTAGAGGGGCGCGACGCCCTCCTCCGTCACGGGCCGATGGCGGATGCTCATCGGCAGATCCGCGAACGGGTTCCTCATCTCCGCGTAGATCGGGGCGTTCGACAGCCCGTAGGGCGCGCCGTCCTCGTTCGAGTGCGCGTAGACCACCCGCTCGACCTCGGCAAGCCGCATCGCCGCGAGGCACATCGGGCATGGATGGCCACTGGCGTAGACCGCGCAGCCGCTGAGGTCGGGCGACCCGAGCGCCCGGCTGGCGGCGCGCAGCGCGGTCATCTCGGCGTGGTCCGTGGGGTCGTGCGAAAAGTAGGTCTCGTTGACGCCGGACGCGATCATCTCTCCTCCCCTCGCCACCACGGCGCCGAAGGGGCGCCCACCCTTGCCGATGTTGGCCCGGGCCAGGGCGACTGCCTCGCGCAGGAACCGTTCTTCGCTATCCATGGCACTCTCCATGCTTTTTCACCCGTCCGAAGAAGCCGACGCCCGCCACCACGCCGGCATCGCCGGTTCTGTCTCGTCCGGCATCCCGCCCTCCTCCGAGGAGGACAGCAGCCCCAACGCTCCAATGCAAGGCGGCAGCCCCGCCCGCACCGGAGGCTTACAGGCATGTTTCTGCTTTGTTCCGATTGTCGTTTCCGGGCGTCAGCGCGCCCGGAAAACCGTGGGATGCCCGGAGACATCCCGAGCCAGCAGGACCGAGGATTTCGCCGATCGCGGGATCAGGCGGCATCCCCGGTCCGGGGCATGGCCTCAGCTGCAGCCGCTGGTCGAGCCGCAGGTGTCGCACTTCTCGCAGGTGCCGTTGCGCACCATGGTGAAGTTCTGGCACTCGGTGCACATGTTGCCGGTATAGCCCTGCATCATCGCCTGCACCCGGCGCTCGGCGGCGAGCGCCTTGGCGTCGGCCGCTTCCTTGGCCGCCATGTCCGAGAACAGCGCGTCGGCGGCGGCTTCGAGCTGCTCCTCGATCGCGGCCTCCTCGGCCAGTTCCTTCGCCCGCTCCTCATAGTCGCG
>JAEZXF010000505.1 GCA_023419995.1 Pseudomonadota bacterium
ATCCTAGACCGTCAGGTGCCGCTTCACATCGGGCCGGTCGAGATCGCTTGCCGGGCCGGCATGCAGGATCTCGCCACGGTCCATGACGTAGATACTGTCGGCGAGTTCCCGGCAGAAGTCGAGATACTGCTCGACCAGCAGGATGGTCATCTGCATCTCGTCGCGCAGGAACTGCAGCGCGCGGCCGATGTCCTTGATGATCGACGGCTGGATGCCCTCCGTCGGCTCGTCGAGGATCAGCACCCTCGGCCGCGTCACCAGCGCCCGGCCGATGGCGAGCTGCTGCTGCTGGCCGCCGGAAAGGTCGCCGCCGCGCCGCGACAGCATCTGCGCCAGCACCGGGAACAGCTCGAACACCGTGTCGGGAATCGTGCGCTCGCGCGCCTTGAGCGGCGCGAAGCCGGTCTGCAAATTCTCCTTCACCGTCAGCAGCGGGAAGATCTCGCGCCCCTGCGGCACGTAGCCGAGGCCGAGCCGGGCGCGGCGGTAGGGCGGGGCCTTGCCGAGGGCGGCGCCGTCGAGGCGGACCTCGCCCTTCGTCACCGGGTGGGTGCCGGCGACGGCGCGCAGCAGCGACGACTTGCCGACGCCGTTCCTCCCCAGCACGGCGGTGATCGCCGCCGGCTTCGCCTCGATCGAGACGGATTTCAGCGCCTTCGCCGCGCCGTAATAGAGGTCGATCGCCTCGACGTTCAGCCCCACCGCCACGCTCACCTCCCGAGATAGCTTTCGATGACGCGCGGGTCGGCGCTGACATGGTCGAGGCTGCCCTGCGCCAGCACCGCGCCCTCGGCGAGCACGGTGACGCGGGCGGCAAGGTCGCGGACGAAGCTCATGTCGTGCTCGACCACGATCACCGAGCGCGTCCGCGCGATGTCCTTCAGCAGCCGCGCCGTCTCGACGGTCTCGGCGTCGGTCATGCCGGCGACCGGCTCGTCGACCAGGAGCAGCTTCGGATCCTGCGCCAGGAGCATGCCGATCTCCAGCCACTGCTTCTGGCCGTGGCTGAGATTGGCCGCGAGCTCGTCGCGCCGGGCGGAAAGCCGGACGATGCCGAGGATCTCTTCCAGCCGCGCCTCGTCCTCTTCCGACGCATCGTAGAACCAGGCGGAGAAGACGCCGCGCGGCTTCTTCAGCGCCAGCAGCAAATTGTCCCGGACCGTATGGCTCTCGAAGACGGTCGGCTTCTGGAACTTGCGGCCGATGCCGAGCTCGGCGATCTGGGCCTCGTCCAGCCGGGTGAGGTCGACGTCGCCGTCGAAGAACACCGCGCCCTCGTCCGGCCGCGTCTTGCCGGTGACGATGTCCATCATCGTCGTCTTGCCGGCGCCGTTGGGGCCGATGATCGCCTGAAGCTCGCTGCGATCGACGATCAGCGACAGGTTATTGATGGCGCGGAACCCGTCGAAGGAGACGGAGACGCCGTCGAGATAGAGCAGCGGTTTCGTGTCGCTCATCGCCTTCACTCCGCCGCCGCCGGCTCGTCGGCGACGCTGCCGGTTCCGGCCTCCGCGCCCGCCGACGGCGGCCCAGATGACGACCTCGATGGAATTGGCCGGCGCGAACTCGCCGGGGTTGATGATGCCGACCTGCGGCACGTAGAGCGCGCCCGCCACCCCGGCCATCACCGCCGAGGCGGTGAAGGCGAAGAGCTTGTAGCCCTCGACCCGGTAGCCGAGGAAGCGCGTGCGGCTCTCGGCGTCGCGCACCGCGACCAGTACCTTGCCGAGCTTGGAATTGACGATGGACGAACAGACAACGAAGGCCAGCGCCAGAGCCAGCGCCGAGGCGGCGAACAATGCCGCCCGCGTCGTCTGCGACTGGATCGGCGCGCCTAAAATGTCCTTGAAGTCGGTGAGGCCGTTGTTGCCGCCGAAACCCATGTCGTTCCTGAAGAAGGCGAGCATCAGCGCATAGGTCATCGCCTGAGTGATGATCGAGATATAGACGCCGGTGACGCGGGAGCGGAAGGCGAACCAGCCGAAGACGAAGGCGACCAGCCCCGGCACCAGCACGATCATCAGCGCCGCGAACCAGAAGCTGTCGAAGCCGAGCCAGAACCACGGCAGCTCGCCATAGTTCAGGAACACCATGAAGTCGGGCAGCACCGGATGGGCGTAGACGCCGCGGTCGCCGATCTGGCGCATCAGGTACATGCCCATCGCATAGCCGCCGAGCGCGAAGAACGCGCCGTGGCCGAGCGACAGTATCCCGCAATAGCCCCACACCAGATCGAGCGCCAGCGCCAGCATGGCGTAGGTCAGGTACTTGCCGAGGAGCGGCACGAAGTGGCTTGGCACGTGCAGCGGGTGGCCGGCGGGAAGCAGCAGGTTCGCCGCCGGCACCGCGACCGCGATGGCGACGAGGATCGCCACCACCCAGATCGCCCGCCCCTCGAGGCCGCGCAGGAGCGCCTTCATCATCATGCGTCCACCGCCCTGCCGCGGAGCGCGAACAGGCCGCGCGGGCGCTTCTGGATGAACAGGATGATGAAGACGAGGATCAGGATCTTGCCGAGCACCGCGCCGGCATAGGGCTCGAGGAACTTGTTGACGACGCCGAGCGTGAAGGCGCCGACCAGCGTGCCCCACAGGTTGCCGACGCCGCCGAACACCACCACCATGAAGCTGTCGATGATGTAGCTCTGGCCGAGATTGGGCGAGACGTTGTCGATCTGCGACAGCGCCACGCCGGCCATGCCGGCGATGCCGGAGCCGAGCCCGAAGGTCATGGCGTCGACCCACGGCGTGCGGATGCCCATCGACGAGGCCATGCGGCGGTTCTGGGTCACGGCGCGCATCTGGAGGCCGAGCCGCGTCCAGTTGAGGACGGCGAGGAGCACGGCGAACACCACCAGCGCGAAGACGACGATCCACAGCCGGTTCCAGGTGATCGACAGCCCGCCCAGCTCGAACGCGCCCGACATCCACGACGGGTTGCCGACCTCGCGGTTGTTGGGGCCGAAGATGGTGCGCACGGTCTGCTGCAGGACGAGGCTCAGGCCCCATGTGGCGAGCAGCGTCTCCAGCGGCCTGCCGTAGAGCCAGCGGATGATGCCGCGCTCGATGGCGACGCCGACCGCGCCGGCGACGAGGAAGGCGAGCGGCAGCGCGATGGCCAGCGACCAGTCGAACAGGTGCGGGAAGGAGGTGCGGATGACCTGCTGCACCGCGAAGGTGGTGTAGGCGCCGAGCATAACGATCTCGCCATGCGCCATGTTGATGACGCCCATAACGCCGAAGGTGATGGCCAGCCCGATGGCCGCCAGCAGCAGCACCGAGCCGAGCGACACGCCGTACCAGACGTTCTGGAGGCCGCCCCATAGAGCCAGCGAATCCTCGATCTGGGCGATGCCGCGCTCGATCGCCGGCCGCAGCTCCGGCGAGGCCGAAGCCAGCGCGCCGGTGAGGATGGCGAGCGCGTCGCGGCCGCCCTGCCCGGCCAGCAGGTCCACGGCGGCAGCCTTCTCCTCATGCGCGGCGTCGGTCTTGAGCACGATGGCGGCGCGGGCGAGCTCCATCGCGGCGCGCACGCGGCCGTCGGTCTCGGCGGCGAGCGCCTCGTCGATCAGCTCCAGCGCGTCGGCGTCGCCGCTGCGCATCAGGCTCTGCGCGGCGCGCAGCCGTTCCTCGACGTTGGGATTCATCAGGGTCAGCCGGCCGATGGCGCTGCGCACGGCGCGACGCAGCCGGTTGTTGACGCGCACCTTCTCCAACTCGGCCTCGGGCGCGGTGCCGAGGTCCGATCCGTCGAGCGGGCCGGAAAGCATCATGTCGCCGCGCGCCTTGCGGCCGATCACCACCCTGCCGTCGGCCTTGACGACGTAGAGATTGCCGTCGCCCAGCGCCTCCAGCACGCCGACGACGCGCGGGTCGCCGGTGGCGGCGAGCTGCACGACCACCGCCTCGCGCTCGCCATAGCCGCCTTCGGGCAGCGCCCGCACCAGCGCCTCGACGTCAGTCCCCTGGGGCACCTGCGCCGTCGCCGGGCCGCCGGCGGCAAGGAGCGCCAGCGTCAGCAACAGCAGTCTAAGGGGGCGGAAGGGGTTCATGGAAGGACCGGGAAATTCGGAACGGGAAGAAAGGAAGAAAGAGAGAAGCGGCGGGGACCGGGCCGGATCGGTCC
>JAEZXF010000526.1 GCA_023419995.1 Pseudomonadota bacterium
AACGTGCCCTGGGGGCGCAGCAGGTGGCCGGCGCCGGCCTCGGCGGCATAGGCGGCATGGGCGTCGACCGCGCCGCGGTTGAGGAGCATGCGCGCCGCGGCGCACGCCTCGACCTTCTCCCATGTGCTGCCGGCCATCACGAAGCGGGTGAGCCACGGCGCGAGCCGCGGCAGGTGCCGCCAGCGGATGGCGAAGGGGCTCGTCCTGTCGAGGAGGTAGCCCGGCACCTCGCGCCACAGGCCCGGCACCGACAGCGGCATCACCGCGCCGGGGTTGATCCACGTGCCGTTGCCGTAGGAGGCGGCCTGCCTGCCGCCGGGCTCGTCCGGCTCGACCAGGACCACCTCGTGGCCGGCGCGCCGGCACTCCAGCGCCGCCGTCAGCCCGACCACGCCGCCGCCGATTACCGCGACGCGGATATCCTTGCGCTCGGAAGTCATGCCCGTGCCCCTTTCTAGCCGGCGGGGCCGCCCTGCCGGTTGTGGAAGTGGCTGAGGAAGGCGCGCGTCGCCTCCTCCTTCGGGTTGTCGATCACCTCGCCGGCCGGCCCCTCCTCGACGATGACGCCGTCGCGCATGAACAGCACGCGGTCGGCGACCTCGCGGGCGAAGCCGATCTCGTGGGTGACGATCACCATGGTCATGCCCTCGGCGGCGAGGTCGCGCATCACCGCCAGCACCTCGCCGACGAGCTCCGGATCGAGTGCCGAGGTCGCCTCGTCGAACAGCATCACCTCCGGCTCCATGGCCAGCGCGCGGGCGATGGCCACGCGCTGCTTCTGGCCGCCGGAGAGCTGGTTGGGGAAGGCGTCGACCTTGTCGGAGAGCCCGACCTTGCCGAGAAGCCGGCGCGCCAGCGCCTCGGCGTCGCGCTTGGCCATGTTGCGCACCGAGACGGGGCCCTCCATGACGTTGCCGAGCACCGTCATGTGCGGGAACAGGTTGAAGTGCTGGAACACCATGCCGGTGCCGGAGCGGAAGCGGGCCTGCTCCCTGGCGCCCGGCAGGCGGGCCTTGCCGTCGAAGTCGAAGCTGTCCTTGCCGATGCGGATGCGCCCGCCCTCGGGAATGACCAGCAGGTTCATGCAGCGCAGCAGCGTCGACTTGCCGGAGCCGGACGGCCCGATCAGGGCGATGACGCCGCCGGCCTCGACCGTGCAGTTGACGTCGCGCAGGACGATGTTGGAGCCGAACTGCTTGCGCAGGCCGGAAATCTCGATCTTGGGCTCGGCGGTGGGCTGGGAAGTGGTCATCATGGGCCTCAGTCGCTGCGGGCCAGGTACTTCTCGCTTCTCTTCACGATGGCGGTGAGAGGCACGAGGACGACGAAATAGATGATCGCGATCATCGAATAGACTTCGAGCGGCCGGTAGGTGTCCATGGCCGCGACCTGGCCCTGGTAGAGCAGGTCCGGCACGGCGAGCACCGACACCAGCGAGGTGTTCTTGAACTGGATGATCGACTGGTTCATCAGCGGCGGGATCATGCGCTTGATCGCCTGCGGCAGCACGATGCGCCGCATGATGCGGCGCGGCGTCATGCCGAGCGCCATGCCCGCCTCGCTCTGGCCCTTGTCGATCGACACGATGCCGCCGCGGATGATCTCGGCATAGAACGAGCCGCCGTAGAGCGACAGCGTCAGCACCGCGGCCGTCCATGCCGTCATCTCGATGCCGGTCAGGATCGGCAGCGCGTAGTAGAACCACAGGAGCTGGACGAGGAGCGGCGTGCAGCGGAAGGCCTCGATATAGGCCCAGGAGATCCACCTGAGCGCCGAGAAGCGCGACAGTTGCGCCAAGCCCGCGATCAGGCCGGCGAGAAGGCCCAGCACGACGATGGCGATCGTCAGGGCGACGGTGACGCCGGTCCCGCTCAGGAACAGCCAGCGATAGCCCCACAGGCTCGCGAAATCCCAGACGTACATGCTTTTCCTTTCTCCGGCCCTTTTCCCTGTCGGCAGGCGGAAGCCCCCCGCGCCGGGGCGCGGAGGGCCGGTTCTCTGGTCAGAAGGTCACGCCGGGCGGCAGGTCGTCGAGCGTGATGTCGACCTGCTCGAGGCTTTTCAGCACCGCCTCGCGCACCACGCCGATGCCGCGCGCGTAGTTGACCCAGACATTGACGAAATCGCGCCAGGTCTTGTCGGTCTCGCGGCGGAAGCCGATGTTCGAGGTCGAGCCGAAGAAGGGCTGCGGCACGGCGACCGCGCCGAGGCTGGAATCGCGCTTCACGGCGCGCACGCCGCCCATCCAGAAGATCACCTGCACGTCGGCGCGGCGGCTGCGCAGCGCCAGCGTCGCCTCGTCGATCGACTTGAAGCGGATGATCTGCGCGTTTGGGCACAGGCGGCTGGCGACCTGGTCGTGGGCCGAGCCGACGTCGACCGCGATCTTGACGGCGGGATCGTTGAGCGCCGCCCAGGTGGTGACCTCGAAGTCCGGACGGGCGATGACCAGCAACGCGCTGTCATAGACCGGCACGGAGAAGTCGATGGCGAGCGCGCGCTTCGGCGTCGGGTTCAGGCCGAACATCAGGTCGATCTTGTTGGCCTGAAGGTCGAGCACGGCGTTGCCCCAGGTGGTCTCGACCACTTCCAGCTCCAGCTCGGTGTCGGCGGCGAGCGCCTTGGACATGTCCGCGAACTGGCCGCCCCATTCGCCGGTCGACTGGTCCTTCCACCACCACGGCGTGCCGGTGGCGACGCCGCCGACGCGGATCTTCTTGGTGCTCATCACCCGGTCGAAGGTGCTCTGCTCGGCACCCTGCGCCCGCGCGGGGGCGCTGGAGGCCGCGGCCAAGGCCGCCGCCACCGATCCCATGCCGATCATGCCGGCGAGTTCTCTGCGTGAAACCATTGTCTTTCTCCCTTTCAGTTGAATCGCAACCCGAGCTGGGCCGGGCGCCGGTTCGTTCCCCATGGTTCGAGACGCCCGTTTCGCCGTCCCATGGAAACGGCGGGTCTTGGCTTTGCCCCGGCGGTCACGACGGGCCGCCTTCGGCAAGGAGCACACCGGGGTTCATGAGGTCGCGCGGGTCGAAGAGCGCCTTCACCCGGCCCATCAGCTCGTAGCGCAGCGGGTCGGCGAGGCGCGAAAGCTCGCTGGTCAGCTTGCGGCCGACGCCGTGCTCGGCGCTGAACGTACCGCGGAAGCGCCGGGCGACGTCGTGGACCGCGCCCTCGATCTCGAGCGCGAGGCCGTCCGGGTCGCTCACCGTTTCCCAGAACGCGCGCGGGAACATCAGGATATAGTGGACGTTGCCGTCACCGAGGTGGCAGACGACCTCGGGCACGGCCTGCGGGAAGCGGGCCGCGGCCACGCGGTCGGCCTCCCCGATGAAGGCGGCGACGTCGGAGGTGCGCACGGCGACGTCGTGGACGATGCCGATGCCCTCCTTCTTGTTGGCCTCGGACACCGAATGGCGCACGGCCCAGATTTCCTGGGCCTGCGCGCTCGACGCGGCGACCACGGCGTCGAGGGCGAGCCCGTCCTCGAGCGCGCCGGCGAGCACGGCTTCCATGATCGCGTCGAGGCCGGTCGTCTTGTCGACGCTGCCCAGCTCGATCATCAGCGACCATTGCGGCACGGCCGGGAACGGGTTGCGCGTCCGCTCGACATGCTTCATCACCAGCTCGACCTGCGACGCCGACAGCAGCTCGAAGGCCTGGATGTACGGGTCGGCGCGGTCGCGGAAGCGCGACAGGAGCGACACGGCGGCGGCCGGGGAGGGCACCGAGACCCAGGCGTGGGAGGCGCTTTCCATCCGCGGATGCAGGCGCAGCGCAGCCCCCGTGACGATGCCGAGCGTGCCCTCGGCGCCGACGAACAGGTGGCGCAGCATGTAGCCGGTGTTGTCCTTGCGCAGCGCCGCCATGTCGTCGAGCACGCGCCCGTCGGCCAGCACCACCTCCAGCCCGGCGACGAGGTCGCGCATCGGCCCGTAGCGCAGCACGCCGGTGCCGCCGGCATTGGTCGAGATCAGGCCGCCGATCTGGGCGCTGCCCTCGCTGCCGAGATGCAGCGGGAAGGCGCGGCCGGCCTCGGCCGCGGCGGCGTGGAGGTCGGCCAGCACCACGCCGGCATCGACCGCCGCGACGTTGTCGGCGCGGTCGATCGAGCGGATGCGGTTCATGCGCCTGAGCGACAGCACGATGCCGGGCCTGGCCGGGTCGGCGCTTTCCGGCACGGCGCCGAAGCACAGGCCGGTATTGCCGCCGAGCGGAAAGACCGGCTGACCCTCTCGCGCCGCGAGCGCGACGACGGCCGAGACCTCGGCCGTGCTGGCCGGCGAGACCACGGCGAGCGCCTTGCCCTTCATGCGACCGCGCCAGTCGGTGACGAAAGGGTCCATGTCCTTCCCGTCGACGAGAAGGCCCCTTTCTCCGACGATGTTGGCGAGGGCGTCGAGCATCGCGGCGGGCGCTCCGTCAGGCGACTTTGGCTGCGAGCGCGTGCTGCGCCGCGGTTTCTAGGCCGGTCAGCGTCTGGCCGGAAGGGGCCATCAGCGGCAGGCGCACGTCGCCCACCGGCATGCCGGCGAGCGCCATGTAGCGCTTGAGCGGGCCGGGGTTGGTCTCGGTGAAGATCGCGCCGACGACGGGGTCGATCTTCTCCTGGAGCGCCAGCGCCTCCTTCAGCCTGTTCTGGCGGGCGAGGTCGAGGATCTCGAGCCAGATGCGGGGGTAGATCGTCGCCGAGGCGAGCACGCCGCCCACCGCGCCGAGCACGACATGGGTGGCGAACAGCGGCTCCTCGCCCGAGAGGATGGCGATCCTGTCGCCGGCGAGGCGCACGGTGCGGATGAACTCCGGCACGTCGTAGGACGAGTACTTCATGCCGATGATCGAGCCGTCCTCGGCCATCGCCTGCACGCCCTCGGCGGTGACGGCGACGGTGGTGCGGCGCGGGATCTGGTAGAGCAGCACCGGCACGTCGACCGCGTCGCGGTAGTTGCGGAAATAGGTGCGCATGCCGGCCTCGGCGCCGGCGGCATAGTAGGGCGTCACCGTCATCACCGCGGTGGCGCCGGCGGCGGAGAAGTCCTTGCCGGCCTCGACCGCGTCCTTGAACCCGGTGGACAGCACGCCCGGGATGACCGGCTTGCCGTCGGCCGCCTCGACGCAGGCGGCGACGACGTCGCGGCGCTCGTCGCGCGACAGGGCCGGGTACTCGCCGGTGCCGCCGATCGGCACCACGCCGGCGGCGCCGGCGTCGATCTGGAAGCGCACCAGCTTGCGCAGCGCGGCGAAGTCGACCTCGCCGTCGGCGGTGAAGGGGGTGACGATGGCGGTGTAG
>JAEZXF010000533.1 GCA_023419995.1 Pseudomonadota bacterium
TGGACAGGACACCGGTCACGATCAGGCCCTTGTAGAGCGCGCCCATGATCGAGTTGTTGGCGCCGAGCTTCACGAAGAAGGTGCCGACGATGGAGGTGACGATACAGACCGCGCAGATGGCGAGCGGGTAGATCATGACGGAGGACAGCACGTCCGTGCCGGCGAAGAAGATGGCGCCGAGGACCATGGTGGCGACGACGGTCACCGCGTAGGTCTCGAACAGGTCGGCGGCCATGCCGGCACAGTCGCCGACGTTGTCGCCGACGTTGTCGGCGATGGTGGCCGGGTTGCGCGGATCGTCCTCGGGGATGCCCGCCTCGACCTTGCCGACGAGGTCGCCGCCAACGTCGGCGCCCTTGGTGAAGATGCCGCCGCCGAGACGCGCGAAGATCGAGATCAGCGAGGCGCCGAAGCCGAGCGCCACGAGCGCGTCGATGACGGTGCGGTCGGCCGGCGCGTAGCCGAGCGGACCGACGAGGACCCAGTAGTAGACGGCGACGCCGAGAAGCGCGAGACCGGCGACCAGGAGGCCGGTGATGGCGCCCGACTTGAAGGCGATGTCGAGGCCGGCGGCCAGGCTGTTGGACGCGGCCTGGGCGGTGCGCACGTTGGCGCGGACCGAGACGTGCATGCCGATGAAGCCGGCGGCGCCCGAAAGCACGGCGCCGACGAGGAAGCCGATGGCCGCGATGGCGGAAAGCAGCCACCAGGCGAGAACGAAGACCACCGCGCCGACGATGGCGATGGTGGTGTACTGGCGGGTCAGGTAAGCCTGCGCACCCTCACGGATCGCACCAGCGATCTCCTGCATGCGTGCGTTGCCCTGGTCGGATGCCATGACCGACTGGGTCGCCCACATGGCATAGACGACCGACAGGACGCCGCAGAGAATGACGACATAAAGTATGGTCATTTCACGGGATTCCTCGATTGCGGGCCCGCAAGAACCCCTCCGCGGGCCGGGGTTGAGAGGGTGGAGTCAGGACAGACTCTGCCTTTTCGCTGCGGCTTATGCGAAACGGTCCGTCAAACGTCAAGGTTTTGATAATCTTTTGCCCGAAAATCGCCCCAATGGCGACGGGAAAGGCGCTATCTGCCTGAAAATCAAGCGCTGCGGCGCGAGATGATTCGCAAGCCGGCAAGCCCCGCCACGCACAGCAGCACCACCGGGAAGGTCACCCAGTTGAGCGCTTCCCAACCCCACTTGTCGTAGACGACGCCTGACAGGAACGAGGCCAGCGCCACGGTCCCGAACAGGATGAAGTCGTGGACGCCCAGGACCTTGCCCTGCTCGGAGGGGGTGTACGTCTCGGCGACGATGGCCGTGGTGCCGATGAAGCCGAAGTTCCAGCCGAGACCGAGGAGGATCAGTGCGGTCCAGAACTGCCAGAGCTGGATGCCGGACAGGGCGACGAGGCCGCAGGCGACCAGCAGCACCAGCCCCATGGCGACGACGGCCTCGGCGCCGAAGCGGGAGATCAGCCGGCCGGTGAAGAACGAGGGTGCGAACATCGCCATGACGTGCCACGAGATGCCCAGCGTCGCCTCGTCCGGCGAGAAGCCGCAGCCGACCATGGCGAGCGGCGCGCCGGTCATGACGAAGCTCATCAGCGCATAGGTGCCGACGCCGCAGGCCAGCCCGACGATGAAGCGCGGCTGGCGCATGATCTCGCCGAGCGGCCGCGCCGGCTGGTCGAGGCCGGAAACCGTGCCGTCGCCGCCGCTGCGCGGCGGCAGGAACAGCAGGATCAGCGCGCCGACGGCGGCAAGCACGACGATGGCGGCGAAGGAGCCGGCGAACATCACCGGCGCCATCATGTCGCGGGTGAAGATGACGACCTGCGGCCCGAGAATGGCGGTGATGATGCCGCCGGCCAGCACCAGGGCGATGGCGCGCGCCTTCTGCGCGGGCGGCGCGTAGTCGGCGGCGGCGAAGCGCACCTGCTGGATGAACGCGCCGCCGAACCCGAGCGCGAGCATGCCGACGATGAACAGCCAGAACGAGGCCTCGACCAGCCCGAGCGTGGTCAGCACACCGCCCAGGGCGGTAACGGCGGTGCCGGTCTGGAAGCCGGGCCGGTAGCCGATCCGCTTGATGATCGCGGCGGCGGGGATGGCCCCCAGCGCGACGCCGACGGTGAAGCCCGTCACCGGCAGCGTCGCCAGCGACTTGTCCTCGGCGAGGAGATAGTGGCCGGAAAGCGCGCCGAGCGCGAAGGCGATGGGCGCGGCGGAGCCGACGACGGCCTGCGAGGCCGCAAGGACGAGGGTTGCGCGGCGCGCCCCGGCATCGCCGGACGGGCCGCTCACGACGCGGGATCCTTGCCCCGTCCCTCGTTGCGCACGCGTCGCGCCACCCGGTCGAGCACGGCGTTGACGAGCTTGGGCTCGTCCTCCTCGTAGAACGCCTTGGCGATGTCGACATATTCCGAGACGATGACCGGCACCGGCACGTCCTGCCGGCGCGTCAGCTCGTAGACGCCGGCGCGCAGGATCGCGCGCAGCGTCGAATCGAGGCGCGAAAGCGGCCAGTCCTCGGTGAGCGCCTGGCGGATGACCGGGTCGACGGTCTTCTGGTTCTCGACCACGCCGGCGAGGATGGCGCGGAACCACTGGGCGTCGGCCTCGCGATACTGCGCGCCGTCCACTTCCTTCCCGAGGCGGAACTGCTCGTACTCGGCGGTGATCTCGAGAATGCCGCTTCCCGCGACGTCCATCTGGTAGAGCGCCTGCACGGCGGCGAGGCGCGCCGCGCCGCGCTTGTTGGCCTGGCGACGGGCGGCAGGCTTGTCCGATACCGGTTTCGCGGCCAAGGTCATGCTCCGAGACGTTGGCGGAGCGCGATCATGGTCAGCGCGGCGCGGGCGGCGAAGCCGCCCTTGTCGCCCTCTTCGCGGCGCGCGCGGGCCCAGGCCTGGGCCTCGTTCTCGACGGTCAGGATGCCGTTGCCGATGGCGAGCGATTCCTCGACGGCCAGGTCCATCAGGGCGCGGCAGGATTCGTTGGCGACGATGTCGAAATGATAGGTCTCGCCACGGATGACGCAGCCGAGCGCGACGAAGCCGTCATAGTCCACGCCCCCCTCCTCGGCGCCGTCGAGCGCGAAGGAAATGGCGGCCGGGACCTCGAGCGCGCCGGGCACGGTGACGACGTCGTACTGCGCGCCGGCCTCGTCCAGCGCCGCCCTGGCGCCGGCAAGCAGCGCGTCCGACAGGTCGTCGTAAAAACGGGCCTCGACGATGAGGATCCTGAGGGGCTCGGTAGCAGGCATGGAGTTCTCCGGTAAACCGCGGTGACTTAGGCCGAAGCCGATACCTTAGCAAGCGCTTCGTTGGGGATAGAAGCCCTGCGCGCGGCGCAACGCTCGCCGGCGCGGGGCGCGCCGGTCCCGCCCGGCCGGCAAACGCGGTTCCGGCTAGGCTCTGTACTCAATAGGGTTGGCGCGGGTTGGATTTGCTGATTCAAGGTTTCCGTTAGAATGGAGGCTTTGATGAAGCGGCAATTGACGTGGCTGAGCGATGCGGAATGGGCTCGGATCGAGCCTTTGCTGCCGCGCGGGCGCAAGGGTGCGCATCGTGTGGATGACCGGCGGGTGATCTCGGGCATTGTGCATATGCTCAGGAGTGGTGCGCGCTGGCGTGACTGTCCGCGCGAATACGGTCCCTACACGACCGTCTACAACCGCTTCAACCGCTGGAGCCGACAAGGCATCTGGTTGGGCATGTTCGAGGCCCTGACCGGGCACAGCGGCGTGTGGGGAACAGTCGCCATTGATGCCACCCACGTCAAGGCGCACCGCTCGGCGGCTGGCGCAAAAGGGGGGCCTTTGCACAAGCCATCGGCACCTCGCGCGGCGGCCGGACCAGCAAGCTCCACGGACTGACCGACGCTCAAGGCAGACCGCGCCTGCTTATGCTGTCAGCCGGCAACATCAACGACATGACCGTGGCCGGCGCCCTGATACAGGCAGCAGCAGGCCGCTTCGACCGTCTCATCGCCGACCGCGGTTACGACACCAACGCCATCCGTGCGGCGATTGCCGCCCAAGGCGCCGAGGTCGTCATACCCACGACAGCGAGCCGCAAGGCGCCCATCGCTTACGACCGCGTCGCCTACAAGACCCGCAACCTCGTCGAACGCCTCTGGTGTCGTCTCAAGGACTGGCGACGGGTTGCCACTCGATACGACAAACTCGCCAGAAACTTCCTCGCCAGCGCACTCATCGCAGCCGCTGTCATCTATTGGTGCAATTGAGTCCGGACCCTAGCGGCCGAACTCCATCAGCCGCGCGGCGTAGCGGGCCATGGTGTCGATCTCGATGTTGACCTCGTCGCCCACCCGACGGTCTCCCCACGTCGTCACCGACAGCGAATGAAGGATCAGAAGCACGTCGAAGCGCGCGCCATCGACGCGGTTGACGGTCAGCGACGTGCCGTCGAGCGCGACCGATCCCTTGGGGGCGACGAAACGGGCGAGCTCGGCCGGCGCCTCGAGGGTGAAGCGCACGGCGTCGCCCTCTGCCTCGCGCGCCACGATCCTCGCCCGGCCGTCGACATGGCCGGAAACGATGTGGCCGCCGAGCTCGTCGCCGATCTTCAGCGCGCGTTCGAGGTTGAGGCGCGTTCCCGGCTTCCAGCCGGCGGCGGTGGTGAGGCGCAGCGCCTCCTCCCATGCCTCGACCTCGAACCAGCGGGCGTTCGTGCCCGCCTCCGGCAACGCCACCACGGTGAGGCAGACGCCCGAGCAGGCGATCGAGGCGCCGATGTCGATCCCGGCGGGGTCGTAGGCGGTGTCGATCCGCAGCCTGACGCCTTCGGGCAGCGGTGTCGCCGCCGCCACGGTTCCGATGTCGGTGACGATGCCGGTGAACATCAGTGCGCCCTCGCATATTCCTGATAGAGATCGCCGCCGAAACGCGCCTGCCGCACCTCGCGGAAGCCGGCGGGAACGGACGACGGCAGCAGGGGCGACGCGACGCCGCCCGCGCCGACGGCATCCGGCCCGGTGAAGAGGGCGATGCGGTCGACCAGCCCCTCGTCGAGGAAGTGCCGCGCGGTCTCCGCGCCGCCCTCGACCATCAGCGTCATGTAGCCCTGCGCGCCGAGGTCCTCGAGCAGTTCCGGCAGGGCGATGCGCCCCTCGTGCAGCTCGACGGCGAGGAAGCCGACGCCGCGCTCGGCAAGCACCTGCCGGCGCGCCTCGTCGGCGTCCACCGAGGAGGCGAGAAGCACCGGCACCTGCCTCGCCGTGGCGGCGAGCCGCGAGCCCGGCGGCAGGCGCAGCGCGGCGTCGAGCACGATGCGCGCCGGCGAGCGGGTTTCGAGGCCCGGGAGGCGGCAGGTGAGCTCGGGATCGTCGGCGAGCGCGGTGCCGATGCCGACGAGGATAGCGCTCGATTCCGCCCGCATCACGTGCACCTGCCGGCGCGAGACCGGCCCGGTGATCGCCACCTGCCCCTCGCCCCGCCGGCCGATCATGCCGTCGGCGGAAACCGCAAGCTTGAGAGTCACTTCCGGCCGCTTGCTGACGGACCGAGTCAGGTAGCCGGCGAGCTGCTCCGCGGCCTCGCCGGCCAGCACGCCCTCCGCGACCTCGATGCCGGCCGAGCGCAGGATGGCGTCGCCCCGGCCGGAGA
>JAEZXF010000552.1 GCA_023419995.1 Pseudomonadota bacterium
GCGGCGATGAGGATCAGCACGTCGGCCATGCGGTTGGGCACCGGCGGGGCGGCGGTGAGGCCGGCGCCGGCCGGGGGGCGGCGCACGACCGCGATGCCGGCCGGGTTGCGATGGTTCTGCTTGGCGGCGGGAATGAGGTCGCGCAGCAGGTCGATCTCTTCGGGGATCGGGTCGCGGCCGCGATACAGCACCTCGACCAGCTCCTCGAGCCGGAACAGCCAGAACGGCAGGTCGAGCGTCTGGGTGTTGATGCGGATCGCCTGCTCGGGAAAGGCGGTCGAGAACTCGTTGTGCGGATCGAGGATGAGGACGCGCAGGTCCGGCCGCGCCTCGATCGCCTTGCGCAAAAGCAGCGATACCGCGGTGGACTTGCCGACGCCGGTGGTGCCGACCACGGCGAAGTGGCGGTTTAGCGTGTCGTCGATGGCGATGCGCGCAGCGATCGCCTCGTCCTGCGACAGGTTGCCGATGGTCAGCGCCCGGCGGCCGGCAAGGTCGTAGACCGCTTCCAGGTCGCGCACGCGAATGCGGTGGGCGATGGCGCCGAGATGCGGGTAGGTGGTGATGCCCTTGTCGAAGACGGGCGTGCCGTCCTCGGCGTCGCGCACCTCGCCGACGAGCTCGACATGGACGCTGATCGGGTTATGCCCGGCCTCGTCCCATGTCGAGGCGGGCGTCTCGATGCGATAGACGAGGCCGACGGTGCGGATCGCGCCGAGATTTATCGAGATCATCCGGCCGACGGTCCACGTGCCGGGCGCGTGGCCCTGGCCGTCGCCGGCGAAGGCGGCGATCGTGGCGCGCGCGCCGTCGCACTGGACCACGCGGCCGAGAACGCGAGAATCGGGCTGCGCGCCGTCGCGCCGCTCCTGGCTCGTCGTCTCGCCCAGCTCGGAGCGCTCAACGAACATCAATGGCATTCACCCCCTGTCTCGAACCCCGGATCATACGGCCGTCGAGTTAAGGCGGGGTGTTTGCCGATGGTTAAGAATGGTTGACGGCCCTCCGCCCGATTAACGGTCCGGAAATTGCTTCGTGCGAGAAAAGGTCCCCAGGCACACGGCAAGGCGGTCGTCCGGTGCCCCGTTTCGGGCCTTGAATACGAGGAAGCAGGAGCGGCGGCTTTGCACAGTGTATCGCTATCGGACATTCTCGAGCGCGGGCGCAACAATTTCGACGTCGTGCGCCTGGTCGCGGCGTCGGCGGTCATCGTCGGCCATTCGTTCATCATCGCCACCGGCGATCTCGAGGCCGAGCCGCTGACGGGGGTGTCGTCCTTCACGCTCGGCCAGCACGCGGTGAACGTCTTTTTCATCATGAGCGGCCTGCTGGTGGCGGCGAGCATCGAGCGCAGTTCCGAGCCGATGGCCTTCATGGCCGGGCGCGTGCTGCGGGTGTTTCCGGGCCTCGTCGTCTGCGTGCTGCTGCTCGACCTGGTGATGGGGCCGCTGGTCACCAGCCTCGATGTCGCGTCCTATTTCACCTCGCCGCACACCTGGGGCTATCTCGCCGCCACGCTTTCGCTGGCGACCGGGCATGCCGGGCTTCCCGGCGTGTTCGAGACCTTGCCCGCGGCCGGGCAGGTGGACGTCTCGCTGTGGACGCTCAAATACGAGATGATGTGCTACGTCGCGCTCGCCGTGCTGTCGGCGATTGGCCTGTGGCTGCGGCCGCGGCTTCTGTGGCTCGGGCTCGGCGCGCTGGTCGCGGTGCAGCTCTATCGCCTGTGGTCGCTCCACGTCGACGAGTTCGGCGTGTTCGACCAGGTCCTGCGCTTCATGACCTGCTTCTTCCTCGGCGCGGCTGCCTACCGCCTGCGGCACAGGGTGACCCTCTCGCCTGCCGGCGCCGTGCTGGCGGCGCTTGTGCTCGCCGCCGCGTGGGGAACGATGCTCGAGCCGCTGGCGACCTACGTTTCCGTCGGCTACCTCGTGCTGTGCTTCTCGGCCCTGCCGCTCGGCGGGCTGCGGCGGCTGTGCGGGCGCGCCGACCTCTCCTACGGCATCTACATCTATGGCTGGCCGGCCGGGCAGCTTCTCCTGCTGTCGGTGCCGGGCCTCGGCCCGGTCGAGCTCGCCGCCGCGTCGATCGCGGTGACGGCGCCGATCGCCTTCCTGTCGTGGACCCTGGTCGAGAAGCCGTCGCTGGCGCTGAAGCACCAGCTTCCGGGCTGGCTCGTCTCGCCGTCGCGGAAGCGTCGGGCGATCGCTTCGGTTTTGCCATTGACAGGGGAACGGGACGGCAATTACTGTCCGCGCCCATGAACACGAACATTCTTATCGTAGGATCGCGCATGGGCAGGGCGGCGTAGCCGCCGGGCGAACGCACCCATGCGCGACATACAGGCTCCCTCGGGGGCCTTTTTTATTGCCTTCGATGACGATACACACCGCAGCGCGACGGCGCGAGGACAGGACGGGAAGAGAACGATGAGCAACGCAGCCAACGAGACCGGCAGGCGCGAGATGACCGGCGCCGAGATGGTGGTGCAGGCGCTGAGGGACAACGGCGTCGAACACATCTTCGGCTATCCGGGCGGCGCGGTTCTTCCCATCTATGACGAGCTGTTCCAGCAGGACGACATCCAGCACGTGCTGGTGCGCCACGAGCAGGGCGCGGGCCATGCGGCGGAAGGCTATGCCCGCTCGACCGGCAAGGCCGGCGTCATGCTCGTCACCTCCGGCCCCGGCGCCACCAACGCGGTGACGCCGCTCCAGGACGCGCTGATGGATTCGATCCCGCTGGTGTGCATCTCCGGCCAGGTGCCGACGACGCTGATCGGCTCCGACGCCTTCCAGGAATGCGACACCGTCGGCATCACCCGGCCATGCACCAAGCACAACTGGCTGGTGAAGGACGTCAACGAGCTGTCGCGCATCATCCACGAGGCCTTCCACATCGCCACCACCGGGCGGCCCGGCCCGGTCGTGGTCGACATCCCGAAGGACGTGCAGTTCGCCCGCGGCATCTACACGCCGCCGCAGCAGGCGCCGCGCACCTCCTACAACCCGACGCTCCAGGGCGACATGGAATCGATCCGCCAGGCCATCGCGCTGATGGCCGGGGCGAAGCGGCCGATGATCTATTCGGGCGGCGGCGTGGTGAATTCCGGGCCGGAAGCGAGCCACCTGCTGCGCGAGCTGGTCGAGCTGACCGGCTTTCCCATCACCTCGACGCTGATGGGGCTCGGGGCCTACCCGGCCTCGGGCAGGCACTGGGTCGGCATGCTGGGCATGCACGGCACCTACGAGGCCAACATGGCCATGCACGACTGCGACGTGATGGTGTGCCTCGGCGCGCGCTTCGACGACCGCATCACCGGCCGGCTCGACGCGTTCTCGCCCAACTCGAAGAAGATCCATGTCGACATCGACCCGTCGTCGCTCAACAAGAACGTCCATGTCGACATCCCCATCCGCGGCGACGTGGGCCGGGTGCTGGAGGACATGGTGCGGCTGTGGCGGGCGACCGCCAAGGCCGACAAGGGCAGCCTGAAGCCGTGGTGGGAGACGATCGACCGCTGGCGCGCCCGCGACTCGCTCGCCTACAAGAACAACGACGACGTCATCATGCCGCAATACGCGATCCAGCGGCTCTACGATCTGACCAAGGACCGCGACACCTACATCACCACCGAGGTCGGCCAGCACCAGATGTGGGCGGCGCAGCACTACGGCTTCGAGAAGCCCAACCGCTGGATGACCTCCGGCGGGCTCGGCACGATGGGCTACGGCCTGCCGGCCGCGCTCGGCGTGCAGATCGCCCATCCGAACGCGCTCGTCATCGACATCGCCGGCGACGCCTCGGTGCAGATGACCATGCAGGAGATGTCGACCGCGGTGCAGTACGAGGCGCCGATCAAGATTTTCATCCTCAACAACCAGTACATGGGCATGGTGCGCCAGTGGCAGCAGCTTCTCCATGGCAACCGGCTGTCGCACTCCTACACCGAGGCGATGCCCGACTTCGTGCTGATGGCGCGGGCCTTCGGCGCGCACGGCATCCGCTGCGAGAAGCCGGACGAGCTGGACGACGCCATCCGCGAGATGATCGACGTGAAGAAGCCGGTGCTGTTCGACTGCCGCGTGGCGAACCTCACCAACTGCTTCCCGATGATCCCCTCCGGCAAGGCCCACAACGAGATGCTGCTGCCGGACGAGGCGACCGACGAGGCCGTCGCCACCGCCATCGACGCCAAGGGCAGGGAGCTGGTCTGACGGGCGAAAGCCCTGTCGTTCCAGCATCCTGAGACGGGAACCCGAGAAAGAGATTCAGCCATGAACGCCCAGCTTCAGCCCACCGGCTCCGCCTACTTCATCGCCCGCGAGACGCAGACCGCGGAAAAGCACACGCTGTCCATCCTGGTCGACAACGAGCCGGGCGTCCTTGCCCGCGTCATCGGCCTGTTCTCCGGCCGCGGCTACAACATCGACAGCCTGACCGTGTCGGAGACCGAGCACCAGGCGCACCTGTCGCGCATCACCGTCGTCACCCGCGGCACGCCGCACGTGCTGGAGCAGATCAAGCACCAGCTCGAGCGCATCGTGCCGGTCCACCGCGTCAACGACCTGACGGTGATCGCCCGCGCCATGGGGCAGGAGCGGCCGCTGGAGCGCGAGCTGGCGCTGGTCAAGGTGCGCGGCGACGGCAACGAGCGCGTCGAGGCGCTGCGGCTGGCCGACGCCTTCCACGCCAAGGTGTCGGATGCGACGGCGGAGCACTTCATCTTCGAGATCACCGGCAAGACCTCGAAGATCGACCAGTTCATCGCCATCATGCAGCCGCTCGGGCTGATCGAGGTCTGTCGCACCGGCGTCGCCGCGATAAACCGCGGCCCGCAGGGAATGGAAGCCTAGCTCTCCCGCCGCCGGCGGAAGCGCCGGCATCCGGGCAGGAAAATTCCCTCAGGCGGGGAGGCCGATGGGGTCGATATCCGGCTCCTTTCTCCGGCTTTCCGCGTGCCGGGATTCAACCGTTCGATGCTCCCGGCTTCCGGCGAGCCTTCCGCGGGAAGGCCTGCAGCGTTCCCCCATCCAAAGCATTATAAGGCTGCACCAACGGGCGACGCAGGCTGTCACAAGCTGCCGCCCCGCATCCGGGTCAGTCTGGCTGACCTACATCCGGAAGGACCTCCCATGTCGCTCGACATCTTCGCGGCGCTGACCCTGTTCGCCTTCGTCACCTCGATCACGCCGGGGCCGAACAACTTCATGCTGATGGCTTCGGGGGTGAACTTCGGCTTTCGCCGCACCATCCCGCACATGCTGGGCATCGGGGCGGGCTTCCTGTCGCTGCTGCTGGGCGTCGGGTTCGGGCTGGGTGCTGTGCTGGCCGCCTATCCGGCGCTGCACACGGCTCTGAAGGTCGGCGGCGGGCTATACCTCCTCTACCTCGCATGGCGCATCGCCGTGGCGCGTTCGATGGGCAGCGGCAAGGACGGGGAGGACGAGGCGCGGCCGATGACCTTCCTGGAGGCGGCCGCCTTCCAGTGGGTCAACCCGAAGGCATGGGTGATGGCGGTGACGGCGATGGCGGTCTACACCAACCCGCAGGCGCCCTTCCTGTCGGTGGTGCTGGTGGCGCTCGCCTTCGCGCTGGTCAACGTGCCGTGCGTCTCGACATGGGCGGGCTTCGGCGTCGCGCTGCGCGGCTTCCTCTCCGATCCCGAGCGGCTGAAGTGGTTCAACATCGCCATGGGCCTGCTGCTGGTGGCGAGCCTGTGGCCGATGCTGCGCTGACGGCGCGGCAATCGACGCACCGGGCCGAAGCTGCTACATTCGGGGCCATGCTCGACAGGGTCACGCCCGCCAGACTGGCCGCGGCAGCATGCGCGCTGCTGGTGCCGCTGTTCGTGCTCGGCTGGCTGACGCGCGAGGATCCGGCCGACAAGCCCCTGCTTCAGGTTCTCGGCGGCGGCTTCATCTTCAACTACCGCGTCGCCGACGTCTATTACGGCTTCACCGCCGCGGTGACGCGGCCGCTGCCGACCGGCTCCATCGTCGAGGCTTCGTTCGAGGACCCGGCCGGCGGCCCGCCCCACGTCGTGCGCCAGCGGGTCGGCGGCGCGGAGATGGCGCGACTGTCGCTGCGCTCGCCGCCGGTGCGTGGCGTCGAGGCCGGCAAGGCCTATACCGTCGCGCTGCGCGTGCTGGACCGCGACGGCGAGCACCTCCTGTGGTCGCGCGATCTTGCCTTCAGGAGCGATCTTTCCGACACCGTCGTGCCCGACCGGCCGCTGACCATCGGCCCCGGCTATGAGAGAAACCCGGCGGCCGGCGGGTAAGGCGCCCGTCGCCCTTGCCCCACGCCTGCGAATCCCGCACTGATCGACCATGCAGTTTTCCCCGCAACAGGACGAGGCGCTGAAGGCGGTTTCGCGCTGGCTGAAGGACGGCCACCGGCCGATCTTCCGGTTGTTCGGCTATGCCGGCACCGGCAAGACGACGCTGGCGCGCCACTTCGCAAGCCATGTCGACGGGCAGGTGCAGTTCGCCGCCTTTACCGGCAAGGCGGCGCAGGTGCTGCGCTCGAAGGGGGCGACGAACGCCCGCACCATCCATTCGCTGATCTATCGCCCGCGCGGCGAGGAGGCGATCGAGGACGAGACGACGGGCAAGACCTCGATCAACCCGACCTTCACGCTCAACCGGCAGAGCCCGGTCGCCAGGGCGGCGCTGATCGTCGTAGACGAATGCTCGATGGTCGACGAGGCGCTCGGCCGCGACCTGATGAGCTTCGGCACGCCGATCCTGGTCCTCGGCGACCCGGCGCAGCTTCCGCCGATCTCCGGCGGCGGCTTCTTCACCGAGCACGAGCCGGACCATCTGCTGACCGAGATTCACCGGCAGGCGCGTGATAATCCGATCATCCGCATGGCGCTCGACGTGCGCGAGGGGCGCGAGCTTTCGCACGGCGACTGGGGCACGGCGCGCATCATCTCGCGCAACGAGGTCGACCAGGACCTGGTGCTGGCGGCCGATCAGGTGCTGGTCGGCACCAACCGCACGCGGCGGCGCTACAACCAGCGCCTGCGCGAGCTGAAGGGCTTCAGCGCCTCCTATCCGCAGGCCGGCGACAAGCTGGTGTGCCTCAGGAACGACCCGGCCAAGGGGCTGCTCAACGGCTCGCTGTGGAAGGTGATGACCTCCTCGCGCGAGACGGTGAAGCCCGGCATCAACCTGCTGGTCTCGCCGGAGGAGGACGACCCCGACCGCGGCGTGGCCAAGATCAAGCTGCTCAAGGCCGCGTTCGAGGACCCGGAGGCCGAGATTCACTGGCAGCAGAAGAAGCGCTTCGATGACTTCGACTACGGCTATGCGCTGACCGTGCACAAGGCGCAGGGCTCGCAGTGGGACGAGGTGGTGCTGTTCGACGAGAGCTTCGCCTTCAAGGACACGCGCCAGCGCTGGCTCTACACCGCCATCACCCGCGCCGCCGAGCGGCTGACCGTGGTGCGGTGAAAGAGAGGGAGTAGGGAGTAGCGAATAGCGAGTAGGGGCATGGCCCACCTGTTGTCGTGAATTGGCGATTGCCGCTGCGCTCTTCTGTCTCTAATCCCTATTCGCTACTCCCTATTCGCTATTCGCTCCTGTCGCCATGCCCGCAAAACTCTCCGTGAACCTCAATGCCGTCGCGCTGCTGCGCAATCGCCGCGATCTGCCGTGGCCGAGCGTGACGCATCTCGGGCGCGTCGCGCTCGCCGCCGGCGCGCACGGGCTGACGGTGCATCCGCGTCCCGACGAGCGGCATACGCGCCGCGCCGACCTGCCGGCGCTCAGGGCGCTGATCGACGACGAGTTCCCCGCGGCCGAGTTCAACGTCGAGGGCTATCCCGACGAGGCGTTCCTGCAACTGGTCGAGGCGAACCAGCCGGAGCAGGTCACGCTGGTGCCGGACGATCCGTCGCAGCCGACCTCCGACCATGGCTGGGATTTCGACGCCCGGTTCGATTTCCTCGAGCCGGTCGTCAGGCGGCTGAAGAAGGGCGGCTTCCGCGTGTCGCTGTTCGCCAATCCCGACCCCGCCGGCATGGCGGCGGCGAAGGCGACCGGCGCTGACAGAATCGAGCTTTACACCGGCCCTTACGGCGGTTGCCACGACGATTCCGGAAAGGCGGCCAGGGAGCTGGATTTGCTGAAGAAAGCGGCCGAGGCGGCGCGCGCGCATGGCCTCGACGTCAATGCCGGCCACGACCTGACGGTCGCCAACCTGCCGGCGCTGGCTAGGGCCGTGCCGCACCTCGCGGAGGTCTCGATCGGCCACGGCCTGACGGCCGATGCGCTGGAGTTCGGCATGGCCGGCACGGTGCAGCGCTTCCTCAAGGCCTGCGGCTGGTAGGGGCAGGCCCGGCATCGCCGCCGCGCCGGTTCTCGTCCCGTGGAGGGACCATGCCAAAGAGCTTGATCTTCGACCCCCGGCTCTGCCCCTCATCCGATCCTTCGGGCCACCTTCTCCCCGTGAACGGAGAGAAGGGGAAGTGGCGAGGGCGTGGCCAGCCGTCCTCCCCCGCTTACGGGAGAGGATGGCGGCGGGCAGGCGAGGGGCGGCCGAGCGCCTGCTCCGTTGCCGTCAGGCGGCGTAGGCCGCCTTGCTGGCGCGCAGGAAGTCTTCCAGCCGGGCCGGAGCGCGGCCGATGAGCTTGCGCGTGTCGTCCGTGGTTCCGGCGATGCGGCCGGAGCGCGTGTTGGCGTCGAACGAGGTCAGGAGCGCGGCGATCGGCGCCGGCAGGCCGGCCTTCTCCAGCCCGGCCGTCAGCTCGGCGTCCGAAACCTGGACGACGGCGATGTCCTTGCCGGCGATCTTCGACACCAGTGCGGCGATCTCGGCATTGGTCGGCGCCTCGTCGCCGGTCAGCGTGTAGGTGACGCTTTCGCCTGCGGGCGCGGAAAGCACGGCGGCGATGGCCTGGGCGATGTCGTCGCGCGCGACGTAGGCGGTGCGCCCGTCGCCGGCCGAGGTGAACCACCGGCCGCTCGAGACCGTCTGCGGCAGGCTGCCGAGCAGGTTCTCGAAGTACCAGCTGTTGCGGAAGATGACATAAGGAATGCCGGTCGCCTTGACCGCCGCCTCGCTGCCGAAATGATCGGGCGCGAACAGGATCGGCGAGCCGGGCTCGGGTTCGGGCATCGTGGTGTAGAGGATCTGGCTGGCGCCGGCGGCGGCAGCCGCAGCGATCGCCGCCTTGTGCTGGGCGAGGCGCTTGCC
>JAEZXF010000300.1 GCA_023419995.1 Pseudomonadota bacterium
GGGGTGACATGCGGGGGCCCGGACGGCGTCAGCCGGCGGTGCAGAAGCGGCGCACCCCGTCATAGCCGGTGTAGGTGCCGGTGCGGGCATCGAACGAGCGATAGCGGTCGCGGCAATAGGCGTACCAGTTCTGCGACCACGGCTCGTGGCCGCCGGCCGAACGCACCGGCACCGGATCGTGCTGCGGCGCCGGCGGGAAATAGGTCCGGTCGGGGCTCGGGCGCGGATAGGCCTGCGGGTGGCGCCACGCCGGCTCGCGATAGGCCGGCTCGGGCTGGCTGGCGATGCTGGCGATGATCGCGCCGGCGGCGATGCCGAGAATGCCGACCGCGAGCAGGTCGCCGCCGTCCACGCCGCGCTCGACCGGGACAGGACGGCGGTGATGGTCGCGGTGGCGCCAGCGCTCGCCGGCTTCGGCGGGCAGGGCGGTGAGAAGGGTTGCCGCGGCGAGCGTGCAGGCAAGCGCCTTGGTCGGACGGAAGGTCATGCGTCGGTCTCCTGTGCCGATGGGGCCGGAGATGTCCGGCCTCGGCCTCCGCTCTAGGAAACGACGGCTGAATGCGGGCTGAATGCCGGGTTCATCGGGAGAAATCGCCGGCGCTTCGGCGCCTGCCGCCCGGCCGCGGCGTCCTCGCTGCGGGCATGGCGCCGGGCCCGACCTTCGTTTGGCCAGCGGCCTGCGCCCAAAGAAAATGCCCCGCGGGCAGGCCCGCGAGGCATCGCCTCACAAAACCGGCTGGAGAGCCGGAGCCTAGAGCACGGTCAGGTTGACGGCCTTGGGGCCCTTGCCGCGCTTGTCCGGCTCGGTATCGAACGACACCTTTTGCCCATCCTCGAGGCCCGGCAGGCCGGAAGCCTGCACGGCCGAGATGTGGACGAAGACGTCCTTCGCGCCGTCGTCCGGCGTGATGAAGCCGAAGCCTTTGGCATGATTGAAGAATTTCACGGTTCCGCTCTGGGGCATGGGAAGCTCCTTATCTCCCGGTGGTGTGTTGTCGCGTGGCGATGGGCCCGCTCAAGTCTCGTGCCTTTACTGGGGGAGAAGAAACAGCTTTGCGCGCGCCGGGGTCTTGCCAGAACCCTCTCATTTCGCGGTCGTCCCGGACGTTACGGCCAGATGTGCGGTAGCGTGAATGCAATGGCACCGGGTATCCTATTCCAGTCTCCGGGCCGGCAAATGCCCGAACACTTCATACTTTCATTATTTTTGGGTTGTGGGCAAGCGAAAGATTCGCGGCAGGTTTACACCGCCGCGCCGTGGCGCTCGTCTGTATTTCGCCTCAGCCGCAGGGGGCGAGAGCTTCTTCCAGTATCGCGCGCGAGCCGGCCAGCGGAAATTCGGCCACCGTCTCGTGCGCCGTGCCGTCCTGCGCGTTGGCTTCGGACGTCACGTCGAAGGCGAGGGCGAGGAGCGTTCCCCCCTTCAGCGCCTCGATGAACGCCCGGCTGATGGGCGCCAGGTGGCTGTCGGCCGCCTTGCCCTGCGCGAACAGGACGACCGCGGCGTCGGAACCGGCCGCCGCCAGCGGGAACGTGGTGCCGTCGATGCGCGCCTCGACCTTGCCCGGCATGTAGAAGTAGTCGGCCTCGATTGCCGCGCCGCCGCCGGTGTCCGGCCGCACCGGTCCGCCGCGCGAATAGACCTCGACCTGGTACGGATCGCCGCAGGAGATGGCCAGAAGCTCCATCGTGCTGTTGTTGGCGGCCGGCGCCACGATCGCCACGCCGTTGTCGACCTGCCACTCCGCCAGGGCGGGAGAGGCGGAGCCGGCGATCGCGAGGAGGGCAAGGCTGGCTGCGGCGTGCATCTTCATCCGTCGATCCTGCGCCCCGGTATGCCCGGGCGCAACCGTTTTCGGCCTTCCGGGCCGCTGCGGGCCGGTGTCAGCCACAACAAATCCTTGTGCCAGAAGGGCATATGTGCGATGAACAGTGCTGTTCGGGCATTTACTGACCCGGAGACTGGACCGTTTTGGACGACCTTTCCCCGACATCGTGAACTCTCGACCACCCGTGAGCCTGTGCATGCGGCACAGGCGCGGTTTACACTCAGGGAACAGGAGCTTTCCCATGGCCCAGACCGGCACCGTGAAATTCTTCAACACCACCAAGGGCTTCGGCTTCATCACGCCGGACGACGGCGCGAAGGACGTGTTCGTCCACATCTCCGCCGTCGAGGCGTCGGGCATGCGCTCGCTCGTCGACGGCCAGAAGGTCTCGTTCGACGTCGAGCCGGACCGCATGGGCAAGGGCCCGAAGGCGGTGAACCTCAAGGCTGCCTGATCCTTTCAGGACATGCTTTCGGAAAGGCGGCGCGGGCGACTGCGCCGCCTTTTTCTTTGGCCGGGAGGCAGCCGGACTCTCCTGCGAAGCCGCCGTGGCGCGCCGGTCGCCGCGACGAGGCCCTTTCCATCGGGCAGGACTCTGCCCATATTCCGCTCATGGCCAGCAGATCAGACAAGAAGACCGCGCCGCACGCCCCGTCCGGCTTCGGCGAAGCCCCGCAACCGGCGTTCGAGGGCGCGCCGCTCTCCGGCTCCGTCTCCGGCTGGGCCGACGAGATCGCCCGCGAGGCCGAGGCGACGACGACCGCCAGGCCGTCGCGGAAGAAGGTGCCCGAGCGCTCCTCGGCGCCGACGCGCACGGCGCGCGGCACATCGATGGGCGGCGCGGCATCGCCGAAGGAGCGCGTCGCCGCCGGCCTCAACGCCGTCGCCGGCCTCGACATCGCGCTGGAGGATGTCGGCACGCTGTCGTCGTCCGGCGTCACCGCCACCGTCGCGGCGCTGTCGAAGCTGATCGAGGGCGGCGACCCGAACCTGCGCAACGAAGCGTGGGTGCCCCACCGGCCCGCCCGCCCGGAGAAGTCCGAAGGCGGCATCGAGCTGCGCATGGAGACGCCGTTCAAGCCCTCCGGCGACCAGCCGACGGCGATCGCCGACCTCGTCTCCGGCGTCAAGGAGCACGAGCGCACGCAGGTGCTGCTCGGCGTCACGGGATCGGGCAAGACCTTCACCATGGCCAAGGTGATCGAGGAGACGCAGCGCCCGGCGCTGATCCTCGCGCCCAACAAGACGCTGGCCGCCCAGCTCTACGGCGAGTTCAAGAGCTTCTTCCCCAACAACGCCGTCGAGTACTTCGTCTCCTACTACGACTACTACCAGCCCGAGGCCTACGTGCCGCGGACTGACACCTATATCGAGAAGGAATCGTCGATCAACGAGCAGATCGACCGCATGCGCCACTCGGCGACGCGGTCGCTGCTGGAGCGCGACGACGTCATCATCGTCGCCTCGGTGTCGTGCATCTACGGTATCGGCTCGGTCGAGACCTATACGGCGATGACCTTCCAGATGGAGGTGGGCGACAAGCTCG
>JAEZXF010000018.1 GCA_023419995.1 Pseudomonadota bacterium
GTTCTCTCCGCGCGACGGCGACCGGCCGCAGGCCGACAGGCCCTATTCCGACCGGCCGCGCTTCGACGGCCCGCGCCCCGGCCGCGACGGCGATGCGGAAGCCAAGCCGTTCCAGCGGCAGGACGGCGCGAAGAGGGCCTTCGCCAACCGGGACGGCAAGCCCGGCAAGCCGCGTCCGGGCAAATGGGAGCGCCGCGAGGCCGCTGCCGGCGAGAGCGCCGAGCGCCCGCGCAAGCCGTTCACCCCGCGCGACGGCGACCGGCCGCGCTCTGACAAACCCCATTCCGACCGGCCGCGCTCCGAGAGGCCGCGTTTCGACAAGCCGCGTCCGGCGCCGCGCGACGAGGCATCGGCCGCCGAGGGAAGCGGTGTCGAGCGCATCGCACGCCGCCTGGCGCGCGCCGGCGTCTCCTCGCGCCGTGATGCCGAGGCGCTGATCGCCGCCGGCCGCATCACCCTCAACGGCAAGGTCCTCGACTCTCCGGCCGTCAATGTCGGCGCCGACGACCGCATCGAGATCGACGGCAAGCCGATCCCGGCCATCGAGCGCACCCGGCTCTTCCTGTTCCACAAGCCGGCCGGCGTGGTGACGACGAGCCGCGACCCCGAGGGCCGCCGCACCGTGTTCGACGTGCTGCCGGAGGGCCTGCCGCGGCTGGTCACCATCGGCCGCCTCGACATCAACACCGAGGGCCTGTTGCTCATGACCAACGACGGCGGCCTGTCGCGGGTGCTGGAGCTGCCGGCGACCGGCTGGCTGCGCCGCTACCGCGTCCGCGTCCACGGCAAGGTCGACCTGCAGGCGCTGGAGGCGCTGAAGGACGGCATCGCCGTCGACGGCGTGTTCTACGGTGCCGTGGAGGCCGCCCTCGACCGCGAGCAGGGCTCCAACGCGTGGCTGACGCTCGGCCTGCGCGAGGGCAAGAACCGCGAGGTCAAGAACATCCTCGGTGCGCTGGGGCTGGACGTGACGCGGCTGATCCGCGTGTCCTACGGCCCGTTCCAGCTCGGCGACCTGCCCGAGGGCGAGCTGCGCGAGCTTAAGGGCCGCTACCTGCGCGACCAGCTCGGCGAGCGGCTGATCGCCGAGGCCGGCGCCAATTTCGACGCGCCGGTGCTGAACGCCTTCGCCGACAAGGAAACCCCCGCCGCCGGCCCGCGCAAGCGCGAGGACAGGGCCGAGGCCCGGCCCGAGCGGCGCCGGGAGGACAAGCGGGAGGCCAGGCGCGAGGATGCGCTGGGCCGGCTCCAGACCAGCCGCCCCAAGGGAATGGGCAAGGGCGGCGCGGGCAGGCCCGCCAAGCCCGGCCGGTTCGGCGACGACAAGCCCGGATTCCGCGAGGATCGCCCGCAGGAGAAGCCGCGGTCGCGCACCACCAACGTCTGGATGGCGCCCGGCGCCAAGCCGATGGGCGAGAAGAAGAAGGCGGCGCTGGACGGGCGCACCGAAGGCCGGCGCTATGCCGGCAAGCCGCGTCCCGCCGGCAAGCCTTCCGGAAAGCCGGGCGACAAGCCGCGCTTCGGCGGCAAGCCCGGTGCCGGCAAGCCATCCGGCCATCCGGCCGGCAAGGGCGGCCCGCGCAAGCCGCGCGGCGAGGACTGATGCGCATCGTCGGCGGCACGTTTCGCGGGCGGCCGCTGGCGGCGCCGCGCTCGGACGCGATCCGTCCGACCAGCGACCGCACCCGCGAGGCCGTCTTCAACGTCATCGCCCATGCCTGGCCCGACAGGCTCGACGGCGCCCGCGTCCTCGATCTCTTCTCCGGTACCGGCGCGCGCGGGCTGGAAGCGCTGTCGCGCGGGGCCTCGCAATGCCTCTTCATCGAGGAATCGACCGAGGGGCGGGGCCTGATCCGCACCAATGTCGAGGCCTTCGGCCTCCAGGGCAGGGCCAAGATCTTCCGCCGCGACGCGACGCGGCTGGGCGATGCCGGCACCATTGCGCCGTTCGATCTCGTCTTCGCCGACCCGCCCTACGGCAAGGGTCTGGCCGAGCGCGCGCTGGAAACGGCGCTTTCCGGCGGCTGGCTGAAGCCCGGCGCGCTGGTCGTGGTCGAGGAGGCGGCGTCGACGCCCTTCCAGCCGCCGCAAGGATTTTCCCTCCTCGAGCGGCGCGACTGGGGCGACACCAGCGTCGCATTCTGCGCGCGCACCTGAATTCGGCCAATCTTGCATCGGATGACGGTGCGCCCGGGCTGTTTGCTTGCGGGCGGGCAGGCGCTATGTCTGCACGGCACAGGAAGAAGGATGTTCCGATGGATGTGATTCGACCGGATGCGGCGCGCGGCAGGGGAACGACCTTTGTCCTGCATGTCGCTGCCGCCGCGCTGTTCCTCGCCGCCGTGCCGCTGGCCCCGGCCGTTGCCGAGGAGGCGGCGAAGATCGAGAGCTTCGATCTCGACAACGGGCTTCAGGTCGTCGTCATCCCCGATCGGCGGGCCCCGGTCGTCACCCACATGCTGTGGTACAAGATCGGCTCGGCCGACGAGGATCCCGGCAAGTCGGGCATCGCCCACTTCTTCGAGCACCTGATGTTCAAGGGCACCACCAATTACGGGCCCGGCGTGTTCTCCGCCCGCATCGCCGACGTCGGCGGGCGCGAGAACGCCTTCACCTCCTACGACTACACCGCCTACTACCAGCAGGTCGCGCCCGAGGTGCTGCCCGAGATGATGGCGATGGAAGCCGACCGGATGACCAACCTCGTCCTGACCGAGGAGGTCATCGCGCCCGAGCGCGACGTCATCATCGAGGAGCGCAACTCGCGCGTCGAGAACGATCCGGGCTCGCTGCTGTCGGAGGAGGTGAGCGCGACGCTCTACCAGAACCATCCCTACCGCATCCCCGTCATCGGCTGGATGCACGAGATCGAGGAGCTGAACCGCGAGGACGCGATCGACTTCTACCGCCGCTACTACGCGCCCAACAACGCGGTGCTGGTCGTGGCCGGCGACGTCGATGCCGCGACCGTGCGCGCGCTGGCCGAGGACACCTACGGCAAGGTGGCGCGCGGGCCGGAGCTGCCGCCGCGCATCCGTCCGACCGAGCCCGAGCAGAACACGCGCCGCACCGTGACCATGGTCGACGAGCGCGTCGGCGTGCCGAGCTTCACCAAGCGCTGGGTGGTGCCGTCCTACACCACGGCCGGCAAGGGCGAGGCCGAGGCGCTCGACATCCTGGCCGAGGTGCTGGGCGGCGGCGTGCGCAGCCGGATCTACCAGGAGCTGGTGGTCAGGCAGGGCATCGCCGCCTCGGCGATGGCCTACTACCAGAGCACCGCCCTCGACGCCACGATGTTCATGGTGCTCGGCTCGCCGCGCGGCGAGGCGACGCTGGCGGACGTCGAGCGCGCCATCGCCGCCGCGATCGCCAAGGTCGCCGCCGCCGGCGTCACCGAGGCCGCGG
>JAEZXF010000022.1 GCA_023419995.1 Pseudomonadota bacterium
GATCCCAGTCAAAGATGCCTCCTCAGCAGGGTTATCGCCTGCCTGATCTCGTCGACAAGATTTTCCGTCTCTGCGCGCATGGCAGCGGCTATGTCCTTCAGTCCGGTTGAATCGGCGCGGACCATAGGGAGCGCACCGGCGTCTGTAAAGGCGAAATGGCCGGCCGTGGCGGCGCGGTCACGCGACGAAAGCCGCGAGATTCTCCAGCGACGAGCGCAATCCCGCGTCGCGATCTTCCGGGGCGCTCGCCGGGCACGAGCGCACCGAACCGGCCCTGTACGGTGTCGGCATCGCGCGTGGTCTTGCCGGGGATGCCGTCGTGGACGCCGAGCCAGGTCAGCGTGATGCGGAACGCGCCGCCCGGAAGCGGATCGAATGCCTCGACCTGCGCCTTCATCCCCCGCGGCGGCAGCCATGCGGCCAGCGCTTGCGTGTCGACGAACGCGCGATAGACGGCTGCCGACTGCGCTTCCACGATCCGCGCGGCGGTGTCCGTGCGTCCCTTCCTCTGGGGCGAGGCCACTACCGCGGCGAGCTCAGTAGAGGCCGCCGCTGCCCTGCAGGATCGCCTCGCTCGCTTGCGGCGACAGCTCGCGCGCGCGCTCGGCGGCCTGGATCTCGTCCATGCCGATGACCCAGTAGCTGTCGGCCGGGCCCGTGCCGGGCTTGAACGCCTCGACGATGGCGCCGCCGGCGCCGGCCTCGGCCTGCATGCCGGTCTTGCGGTCGACGGCGATCATGCGCATGCCCTCGGGAACGCGGAAGTCCACCGGCCGGGTGTCCTTGAGGATGTCGGCCATGAACTCCTTGAAGATCGGCGCGGCGAGGCCGCCGCCGGTCGAGCCCTTGCCCATCGGCGTCGGCTTGTCGTAGCCCATGTAGAGGCCGACGACGAGGTCCGGCGTGTAGCCGACGAACCAGGCGTCCTTCTCCTCGTTGGTGGTGCCGGTCTTGCCGGCGATCGGCCGGCCGAGCTCGGCGATGGTGACGGCGGTGCCGCGCTGGACCACGCCTTCCATCATCGAGGTGATCTGGTAGGCCGTCATCGGATCGAGCACCTGCTCGGCGTTGTCGACCAGCTCCGGCTCGGCCTGCCCCTGCCAGTCGGCGGCGTTGCAACCCTCGCAGCCGCGCTGGTCGTGCTTGAACACGGTCTTGCCGTAGCGGTCCTGGATGCGGTCGATCAGCGAGGGCACGATGTGCTTGCCGCCATTGGCCATGATCGCATAGGCCGAGACCATGCGCATCACCGTCGTCTCGCCGGAGCCGAGCGACATGGCCAGCACCGGCAGCATCTTGTCGTAGACGCCGAAGCGCTCGGCATATTCGGCGACGAGGTTCATGCCCATGTCGTTGGCGAGGCGGACCGTCATCAGGTTTCGCGAGCGCTCGATGCCGGCGCGCAGCGTCGAGGGGCCGGCCGCGCCGCCGCCGTAGTTCTTCGGCTCCCAGACCTGATTGCCGATGCGGATCGAGACCGGCGCGTCGAGCACCACGGAGGCGGGCGTGTAGCCGTTGTCGAGCGCGGCGGCGTAGACGATCGGCTTGAACGACGAGCCGGGCTGGCGCCAGGCCTGCGTCGCGCGGTTGAACTCGGACTGCGAGAACGAGAAGCCGCCGACCATGGCCAGCACGCGGCCGGTGTGCGGGTCCATCGCGACCATGCCGCCGGAGATCTCGGGAACTTGGCGCAGGACCCAGCCCTCACCCTCGCCCTCCTTCCTCTCGACGAAGACCACGTCGCCGGGCTTCAGCACCTCGGCCGGCGAATCGGCCTTCACGCGCCGGCCCTCGACGGTGTGGCGCAGGGCCCAGCCCATGTCGGCGGCGGAGATCGCGGCGGTCTCGCGCTCGGCGGAAAGCGCGCCGGAAACCTCGCGCCCGGGCTGGAGGCCGATCCTGAGGCCGTCCTTGCCGGATTCGAGCACCACGGCCAGGCGCCACTCCGGCACGTCGGAAAGGCGGTTCACCTCGCCGAGGGGCACGCCCCAGTCGCCGGAGACGTCGATGGAGGTGACGGGGCCGCGGTAGCCGCGCAGCGTGTCGTACTTGAGCAGACCGTGCTGGAGCGCCTTGCGCGCCTTGACCTGCATGACCGGATCGAGCGTGGTACGCACCGAAAGGCCGCCCTCGTAGAGCGCATCCTCGCCGTAGCGGGCGATGATGGCGCGGCGGACCTCCTCGGTGAAATACTCGCCGGCGAAGATGTAGGTGCCGCTGCGGCGCGGGTTGACGCCGAGCGGCAGCGCCTTCTGCTTGGCCGCCTCGTCGGGCTCGACATAGCCGTTGGCGACCATCTGGTCGATCACCCAGTTGCGCCGCTCGATCGCGCGCTCGGTCTGGCGGAACGGATGGTAGTTCGACGGGCCCTTGGGCAGCGCCGCCAGATAGGCGACCTCGGCCACGGTGAGCTCGTTCACCGACTTGTCGAAATAGGTCAGCGCGGCACCGGCGATGCCGTAGGCGCCGAGGCCGAAGAAGATCTCGTTCAGGTAGAGCTCGAGGATGCGGTCCTTGGAGTAGGCCTGCTCGATGCGGAACGACAGGAGCATCTCCCGCACCTTGCGGTCGATGGTCTGGTCGGACGAGAGCAGGAAGTTCTTCGCCACCTGCTGGGTGATGGTCGAGGCGCCGACGGGGCGGCGGCCGGAGCCGAGGTTCTGCACGTTGGTGATGACGGCGCGGGCAAGGCCGGTCAGGTCGACGCCGGGATGATGATAGAAATTCTTGTCCTCGGCGGACAGGAAGGCCGCCTTGACGCGGTCGGGAATGGCCTGGATGGGCAGGTAGAGACGGCGCTCGCGGGCGAACTCGCCCATCAGCGCGCCGTCCGAGGCGTGGACGCGCGTCGTGACCGGCGGCTCGTAGCGGGCAAGGACTTCATAGTCGGGCAGATCGTTGCCGAGCGACGTGAGATAGATCGCGACGCCCGCCGCAGCGACGAGCGCCAGCGTCACGCCGACGCCGAAGAAGTATCCGATAAGCCGTATCATGCCCACTCCAGTTCGAGGCTCGAAGCGGCAATGCACCGTCGTGCGCGCCCTTCTCCGTCCGCTACCCTTTTCGGTCGCCCTTGTGGGCAAATTGCGGCGGGAAGAAAGCGCCTCTTCGCGATTCCTGCAATTAAATACCGCACGTGGCGCCGATGCAACGCGGATGCCTGCACGCGCCCTCCGCTCCCGGTTGCGCTCAGCCGCCGGCCCCCTGCCGCGTCTGGGCGAACAGGCCGATCGCGGCGGCGATCCCGTCGGCCGCCTTGGCCCGCCATTCGGGGTCGCGAAGCTGGGCCTCGTCCTCGGGGTTGGAGAGGTAGCCCAGCTCCAGAAGCACCGAGGGCACGTCGGGGGCCTTCAGCACCCGGAAGCCGGCGAATCGGTGCGGATTGGTCGGGATCATGCGGATCGCGCTCGACAGCTCCCCCACCAGCGAGCGGGCGAAGCGGATGGAAAAGCCCTGCGTCTCGCGGCGGATGAGGTCGGCGAGGATGTCGGCGACCTCCTGGTGCTCCTCCTCGACGGCGATGCCGGCGATCTCGTCGGCGAGGT
>JAEZXF010000306.1 GCA_023419995.1 Pseudomonadota bacterium
GTGAAGCCGTGGCTCGCCTCGTTGACCCGGAACGCGAAGGAGACCGTGACGTCCTCGTATATCCGGAAAGGCGAGAAGTTGAGCTTCGTGTCGGTGGCGCGGTCGCCGTAGCGGGTGAAGGTCCCGAGGGCGCCCGTGTTGCCGCCGGAAAGCGAGCTGGAAAGCGAGCGAAGCTGGATCGACGAGCCGGGCAGGCCGCTCGTCTCCGTCGTGTACAGCCGGTAGGCGTCCTCGATCGGCTCCCACTCGCGGGTGACCGGGTTCTTCTGCGTCAGGCCGGTGACCCCGACGCCCGTGCCCCCCAGCGCGTGGCCGAGCACGGCGATCATCTCCTGGTACGTGGCGACGATGCCGTCCCCCTTGAGGAGCGCCGCGTCGACCGTCGCCCGATCGATGGTGACGTCGTGGATGGCGCCGCCGCCCGAAAGGCCGTCCGCCGGGTTGTCTGCGTCCACCTCGATCTGGAAGCTGATCTCGCCGCCGGAGGAGAAGTCGAGGGGGCCGCTGAAGCCGTAGGTGCTCCACTGCGCCTGGCTGCCCGCGTCGTAGTTGGAGCTGGCGTTGCCGTCGCCGCTGTGCAGCCGGATGCCGCCGATGGTGCGCGGGCTGCGCGGATCCGCCTGGAGGATGCCGCCGCCGTCGGCGTTGAAGAGCGAGGTCGCCTGCAGGTCGAAGAGGGTGCTCGATACGGCAGGCCCGGAGGCGGTCCGGCCATAGGAGGTGACGAGGGTGACGGACCGGTCGACGGGATCGCCGTCGAAGATGTCCTCGACGTCGGTATCGAGCCAGTTCTTGCCGGCGAAGGTCGCCGATTCGGCGATCGTCACCGTCTGGGCGGCCAGCTCGCGAATCTCGGTCTGGAGGGCGTGGAGATCGGTTCCGGTCTGCTGGCCGAGCACGAGCCGAGCCTTGATCTCGTCGAGGACGGATCTCGTCTGGTCGAGCGCCGTATAGGTGACGTCCGCCAGCGCGGAGGCGAGGTGAAGCGCGTCGCGCACGGTCGACAGCACCTCGGCGTCGGAACGCATGGTGATGCTGATCGACCAGTAGGCCGCGTTGTGGGAGGCTTCGGAGATCCGCAGGCCCGTCGAGGTCTGGTTCTGGGTCGTCGCGAGCTTCGCATTGACGGCCTTCAATGCCTGGAGGGCGGCCATGGATGCGGTATTGGTTAAGGTATTACTCATATTGATACTGAAATATGCACTGCACGCTACAGACGACTCGACCGAAATTCGGTCGGTGTGACTATCGACTTGTAAAGGTTAATGATCGGTGGTCGAGAGTGCCGACGGCAGGGAAATCGAGGGCGGGAGGAGGGGCCGATCGCGGTGCGGCATCCTGCCCGGAGGCTTCTTTCCTGACACCCATGGTGCACGCCCGGAAGCGTTTGACTCCCGATCCCTTATCCGCGCTGCGGGCCGCCCCCCTTTGCTGGAAAGCGGGTGCGGATCCCGGCTCAGCGTGGGGGATCGCCGTCCATGCGACCTCACGCATTGAGGGATCCGCGGTCCCGTTCCGGGGGATGACGCCCTGTCGATGGTGGCTTCGACGCTGCCGATGAATGCGTAATGCCCGGATGCAACCAGCGAGCCATGTCAGGGACAGCCGCTGATTGCGCCGAGGGCGGCATTCGCCTGCTTTTCAATCCGCGCGCCCGGGAACTAGCTCCTTACGGCCAGCTTGCCGTCCACCGCAAACAGCCTCCACGAAGAGCGGGACTACGATTGTCGAAGCGAGCACTGACCCTCCCGGTAGGACGTCCATCCATGGGAACGACCGGGCAGCACACCGCGGCGAACCCCTGCGTGCGATCGCCGCATGAAGGTTACGCCGGTACGAGCCCGGTAATCCGGTCTTGACCATGACGGAGAAATCACCTGTCGAAGGGCAAAGTCGAGCGCGGAGGCCGCGGAACAAGGCGGATGGAGCGACGGGGCGCTGCCGTCCCCATCGTGGAGGCAGGAGGTCGGGCCGGCGCGCCTTAAAGAACGCGTGTCGGCCGCGGGGTCTTCGCTGAGGCATGGCGGAAATCGGCCACGGCGGGCGCCGGGCCCGCCATGGCCTCCGTTCAGCGGCCGTTGACGAGGTCGGCGGCGATATCCATGCGGCCGGTCAGCCGCATCTTGTAGACCTGATAGTTCTCCATCACGCGCTGGACGTAGCTGCGCGTCTCGGTGAAGGGGATGCGCTCGATCCAGTCCACCACCTGCTCGACCGACTTGCCGCGCGGGTCGCCGTAGCGGTCGACCCATTGCTGGGCGCGGCGCGGGCCGGCGTTGTAGCCGGCGAAGGTCAGCACGTAGGAGCCCGAGAACCGCGCCAGCTGCTCGCTCAGATAGTGGGCGCCGAGCGTGGCGTTGTATCCGGGATCGCTGGTCAGCTTGCCCTGCGAGTAGGCGACCCCGGCCTTGCGCGCCATTTCCTTGGCGGTGCCGGGCATGAGCTGGAGCAGGCCCAGCGCTCCCGCGCCGGAACGCGCCGCGGTGTTGAACTCGCTTTCCTGCCGCGCGATGGCGTAGGCGAGCGCCTTGCCGGAGCCGGAGATGTTGGCGTTGGCCGGGATCGCGCCGGTCGGGTGCGACAGCGCGCCGACGGGAAGGCCGCGCGCCGCCGCCCACTTGCCGACGCGCAGCGCGAGGAAATGGTTGCCCTGCCGCTCGGCCGAGACGGCGAGCAGCGCCAGCTCGCCGACGCTGGTCAGCTCCTGCGCCAGCCCGCGATAGAGGCCTTCGGCGCGGCGGCCGTGGCCGGCCTGCTCCAGCCGTCGCAGCGCCTGGACCGCCTGCCGGCGCTCGAAGGCCTGCCGGTCGGCGTCCGACGGCGCGGGGTAGGCGGCCGCGATCGTGCTGCGGCCGAGCTTCGCTGCGGCGAGCTGGCCGTAGAAGGCGGTGCCGTAGGAGGCCGCGCGCTCGTAGTGCTGGCGCGCATTGCCCGGCCCGCCGGCCTCGGCCGCCCCGCCGCGCCCCGAAATGGCG
>JAEZXF010000084.1 GCA_023419995.1 Pseudomonadota bacterium
CCCTGCGGGTTCGGAGGTTCCTCGTGGTGCCGCGGCCGGCGGCCTTTAGCTCAGCCGCCGTTGACCAGCGCCAGGATCAGGCGGTGGACGTTGCCGCCGTCGCTCATCTCCTCGCGGTCGAAGTCGCGACTCCTCTGCCGCTGGGCCTGCGACAGCGGGCCAAGCTTCGCCTGCAGCGCCTCGCGCACCTTCTTGCAGCCGGGGTCGGCGGGCGCGTTGAGGCCGACGGAGACGGCCTCGATCTGCCGCACCATGTCGACGATGATGTCGCCGTGCACCTTCTCGTGGGCGGTGATGCCGGCGAGGAAGGTCTTCCACGCCTGCTGCGTGGCGGCCGGCAGGTCGGCCGGCGCCTTCGGCAGGCGGTAGGTGATGGTCAGGCTCGGCCGCGCCGTGACCAGCGTGCAGGAGCCGTCCGGCTGCGGGCGGTAGTCGCGCGACCACAGCAGCTTGAAATCGGTGTAGGCGATGACGCGGCCGACGCCGACCGTCGGCCCCTTCTCGCCGATCGAGCGGTAGAGGTCGATGCCGCTGCGGCCAGACACCTGGTACGTCTCGACGCGCTCGACAGGCTTCCAGCCGGCCTCGGCGGCGGCCGGGGCGGCGAGGATGGCTGCGATGAGAGCCAGGGTGCGAAAGCCGTATGCCATCGTTCGGGTCCGCTGCGTTCGTCTACGTTCGCTTCCGATGCTTGATTTCAACCATTACCACAAGGGGAGCAAGATCATGGCCGACACCGGCACCATCGAAACCAGCCACGGCAGGATCGCCTACGCCCGGTCGCGGGCGGACGGTCCGGCGATCCTGCTGATCCACGGCAATTCGAGCAGCAAGGAGGTTTTCGCTGGCCAGCTCGCCGCGCCGGAGCTCGCCGGCTGGCGCGTCGTCGCCCTCGACCTGCCCGGCCACGGCGCGTCGGACGACGCAGCCGATCCGGCGCGCAGCTACACCTTCGGCGGCTATGCCGGGATGATCGAGGAGGCGACCTCGGCGCTCGGGCTCGACCGGCCGGTCGTCTTCGGCTGGTCGCTCGGCGGCCACATCGCGCTGGAGCTGATCGGGCGCGGCTTTCCGGCCCGCGGCGTCATGACCAGCGGCACGCCGCCGGTCAAGGCGGACCTCGAATCCCTGATGGCCGGCTTCAACATCGATCCGGCAGCCGAGAACCTCACCGGCAAGCGCGACTTCACGGAGGAGGACGTCCTTGCCTACACCACCCACACCTCGGCGGTGAACGGCGTGGTCGATCCGCATCTCCTCGCCATGTGCAGGCGCACCGACGGGCGCGCCCGCGAGACCATGTTCGGTGCGGTCGTGCAGGGCCAGGCGCTGGACGAGCGCGAGATCGTCGCCCCGACCGCCGTGCCGCTCGCCGTCGTCAACGGCGAGGACGACGTCTTCATCCGCGCCGACTATTTCGACGGCCTCGCCTGGTCGTCGCTGTGGCCGGACGGCGTGGTGCGGCTTGCCGGAGCGGCGCACGCGCCCTTCCTCCAGCAACCCCGGCAGTTCAACGCGCTGCTGGCGAAGTTCGCAGCCAGCGTCTAACGCCCGTTTCCCAGCCCTGAGGAGGAGCCGATGTTCGACAAGATCCTGATCGCCAATCGCGGCGAGATCGCCGTCCGCGTCATCCGAACCGCGCGCCGGCTCGGCGTGGCGACGGTCGCCGTCCATTCGGACGCGGACGCCGGCGCGCTGCACGTCGAGATGGCGGACGAGGCCGTCCATATCGGCGCCTCGCCGGTCGGCGAGAGCTATCTGGTGGCCGACAGGATCATCGCGGCCGCGAAGGCGACCGGCGCGCAGGCGATCCACCCCGGCTACGGCTTCCTGTCGGAAAACCCGGATTTCGTCGAGAAGGTCGAGGCGGCCGACCTCGTCTTCATCGGCCCGTCGGCCAAGGCGATCCGGGCGATGGGCCTGAAGGACGCGGCCAAGCGGCTGATGGAGAAGGCCGGCGTGCCGGTCGTGCCCGGCTACCACGGCGAAGCGCAGGAGATCGTCATCCTCGCCACCAAGGCGTGCGAGATCGGCTATCCCGTGCTGATCAAGGCGCGGGCCGGCGGCGGCGGCAAGGGCATGCGCAAGGTCGACCACCCGGACGAGTTCCCCGAGGCGCTGGCGGCAGCACGGCGCGAGGCCAAGGCCGCCTTCGGCGACGGCAGGGTGCTGGTCGAGAAGTATGTCGAGAAGCCGCGCCACATCGAGGTGCAGGTGTTCGGCGACAGGCACGGCAACGCCGTCCACCTCTTCGAGCGCGACTGCTCGGCGCAGCGCCGCCACCAGAAGGTGATCGAGGAAGCACCCGCCCCCGGCATGACGCAGGAGATGCGCGCGGCGATGACGGACGCGGCGGTGAAGGCGGCAAAGGCCATCGACTATTCGGGCGCAGGCACCATCGAGTTCATCGTCGACGCCTCGGAAGGGCTGCGGCCCGACCGCTTCTGGTTCATGGAGATGAACACGCGGCTGCAGGTCGAGCATCCGGTGACGGAGATGGTCACCGGCGTCGATCTGGTCGAGTGGCAGCTCCGTGTCGCGTCCGGCGAGAAGCTGCCGAAGACGCAAGCGGAGATCGCGCTGTCCGGGCACGCCTTCGAGGCGCGGCTCTATGCCGAGGACGCGGCCAGGGGCTTCCTGCCGGCCATCGGCACGCTGCACCACCTGCGCTTCCCCGAGACCACCGCGGCGGACGCGGCCAAGGATGCGTCCATCCGCGTCGAGACCGGCGTGCGCGAGGGCGACGCCATCTCGCCCTTCTACGACCCGATGATCGCCAAGCTGGTGACGCACGCGCCGACGCGCGCCGCGGCGCTGGATGCGCTGATCGAAGCGCTGGCCCGCACCGAGATCGCCGGCTCCGTGGTCAACACAGCCTTCCTCGCCGCGCTCGCCGCCGATCCCGACTTCGCGGCCGGCAACGTCGATACCGGCATGATCGGCCGGCGGCAGGATGCGCTGACCGCCCTGCCCGCGCCCTCGGCGAGGGACATCGCCGCCGCCGTCGTCGCGGCGGCCGAGCCGGCGGTCGATGCGAAGGCGTCCGACCCGTGGAGCGCGCTGGCCGGCTACGCCCATTTCCACCCGCTGTCGAAGTCGGTCTCGCTCGCGCAGGACGGAAACGAC